>CALGJW010000334.1 GCA_937930025.1 uncultured Saprospiraceae bacterium
TTGACAATGATGTACAGCTGCAGTCATTGAATTATTTAGAAAGCGAAGGCGTATTTAATGTAGCTATCACCAGAGCAAAGAAAAAACAACATATACTTTATTCATTCGATGAGCGGCTTTTTCCGAGATCTAACATACTTATAAAATATATTGAGTATTTAAATAAAAATCAAAATGTGGACCAAAAGAATTCCTTGGACATTCCGATCGACTTTGAAGAAAATGCTGTTTATCGATGGTTACGCTATAGAAGTGGAATTAAAGTCTTTTACGACCATAACCTTGGGGCATTTAACTTGGATATTTTAATAGTAAAAAATAAAAAATTGTACTTCATCGATTTGGTTGGATTTCGAGGGAAAACTAAGGAGATGATTTCATTTGAAAAATACAACTTGTTATATCGTTTAAATGTCAAATGCTTTATCCTGACCTTTCGAGAGTGGATAGAAACGGAACAAGCTGTTAAGAAAGAAATATGGAAATGGATTAGTTCATAATCAAACAAATATGGAACACGAAATAATAAAAAAATTGGACTTACAAATCAATACTACCATTAGTAGATTTGAACTAGTCTTACCAAAGGGAATCGCCTTTGTAGAATTCGAAAAGAGAGGTAATCAATACTATTTGACACATACTGAAGTGCCTGAAGAGTTAATGGGAATGGGTATCGGTTCTATCCTTGTCGAAAAAGTGATGAATTATTTGAAAAATAAAGGTTCCAAAATCACTCCTTTTTGTCCATATGTAAAAAGATGGATAGAAAAACATTCCTATTCATAAATAGTTTCAACTATTCAAAAGAACAATTTTATTATCTTGCCAAAAATTACAACAAATGGAGAATTCAAAAATTACTATCATTCCTAACGGCCCTGCTATGATTCAAGGAAATTGCGAGGTGACTTTACCAAATGGTGAGGTTGTAGTCAAAGAAGGAAGAACTACACTTTGTCGCTGTGGGCTTTCCGCAAACAAGCCATTTTGCGATGGCAAGCACAAAGGAGAATTTAAAGTAGACTAATTAACTTATTGAGGCGACTCTAATCCTAGAGTCGCCAACATATCCAAGAAATCCTTTGGAATTTGGGCTTCAAACTTCATTGTTGATTCACCCAAAGGGATTTCAATCTTCCCGGCATGCAACCACATGCGATTCATTTGAAATTTATCTCTCCAAAAATTATTGTGCTTGACATCTCCATGGCGACGATCCCCAATGATAGGATGTCGCAATTTTGCCATATGCTTTCTTAATTGATGATGTCTCCCCGTTTCTGGTTTAAGTTCCAATATAGAATATCTAGCCGTTGGATAACGGGAAACTTCCCAAGGCATTTCACATTGCCCTAATACTTTCCAATGAGAAAGCGCTTCCTGATAAATATTCTTCGTTTCTGAAAACAACGGCTTGTCAATCATACCGGTCGGTTCTAAATAACCTCTGACAATGGCCCAGTATGTTTTTTCAACTTTCTTCTCTCTAAACACCTGATTGATCCGCTCTGCGGTCTCACTATCTTTTGCAAAGATTAAAATGCCAGTGGTGGCTCGATCTAAGCGATGAATTGGAAGAACAGGGATTTTCAATTGTTCCGTTAGTAAATCCTGCACACAATAATCATCTTCACTAATCTTAGTATGATGCGTAAGAATGGCTGGTGGCTTATTAATCACAACCACCCCACCATCCTCGTGGATAATATCGAATTGATAGCCTTTAATGTAAGGGTGTAATTGTTCCAAAATATTTTTGGTAAATATACGGACAAGTAATAGCAATGGATTGATTGGCCTTTTGACTGAATGGATTGATTGTTACCAGAGGCCTTTAGGCACACCAGAGTTGTGCAGGCACAATTCTGGTTAATCTTTTAGAATAAGAGCCTAAGTAAATAAAAGTCTATTCGATAATATGCTCCGAATTTTCACCATCTAACTCTACTGTGAATTTCTGATCACATGTTCCATCACCAAAGTCTATAATGATATTCGTTTGCAAGTCCTCCCCTTCGATAACCATTCTTCCGGCCGAAGGTAAATTACAATTCCAATGATCCGTAAGATTTGTTTCTGATTGAAGATTATAAATCGCTCCAGTAGAGGATACGAAAGTCCCTGAAAAATTATGTTCCCAAACATCATCTTCGAAAGCTGTGGATCCTTCATTTTCAATGGAAGATTGATGACCGACTATTTGAGTTGAAAAAATAGAAGCTGAGTAATTCGAATTCCCTAAAAAACTATTTTGAAATTCTCCATTGACAATTTGATGCTCTATGACAGGTAATTGCTGTTCGCTATTCCCCTTATTTTTAAAAGTGTAATCTGCAACTAGGTTAGATCCGTTAATGCTAAAATCTTCAAAAGAAATAATTGCATTACTTCCAGCTTGATTCATATATCCGTCAATTACTACTGATATATCTCCATTAAACAACTCATCCTTCAATTTGCAGTCGGAACTAAAGTTAATGTCTAGTTTGGCAGGAAAAAATTGGATGCTATCTGGCGTAAATTCCGAAGTGGCACATCCTTGAACAATTAATTGATTAGAATATCCTTGAATTAATTCATCTTCCAAGTGCATTTGCCAAGCGATGGTCTTATAAGATTGGTTAAAAGCCTTTTGAACCGCTAAAACCTCTTTTGCAACATTGATATGCTTTTGGCTATCTATTTCTGGGCTACAGCTTCCAAAGAAGAGCATCAGTAGACCTAAAAACATAAAACACGTAGTATTCAATCGAAACATATTATCCTTTTTCCTTATCTGAAGTAGCTTCAACTATACTTCAGCTGCAAGTCTAATGCCAATAGTTTGATTGCTAAATGGCAAAGACCTTAGGTAGATGAGATTAGATAGGAAAACGCTGCTTTAAGGACAATAAATTCAATTGTCTGCGACGCAATTACCAAAGGCGCAATGAGTTCAATGACGATATAATGTTTGTGACAATTGTCTGCGACGCAATTGAACCTATTGAAATACACGTTCATTCGACTTTGCGCCCGAAGGGCAATTGCGTCTTAAGACAATTGCGCCTAAAAGGCAATTGACCTTATTGCTACAGCTGTTTCTTCAATCCGGCAAGCTCCTGTTCCTTTAAATACCTCCATTCTCCTGGCTCCAGATCATCCAAAATAATGTTCATAATTCGGATGCGTTTTAGGCTAACAACGCGGTATTCCAGGAATTCGCACATGCGTCGAATCTGACGATTTAGGCCTTGGGTTAAAATAATTCTAAAGACGAATTCACTTATTTTTTCCACCTTACAGTCTTTGGTAACTGTTCCTAAAATGGGGATTCCATTCTGCATCTGGTTGATAAATTCTTTAGTAATAGGCTGATTTACTTTTACGATATACTCCTTGTCATGATTATTCTCTACACGCAGGATTTCGTTGACAATATCCCCATCATTAGTTAAGAGAATCAATCCCGTAGACCCCTTATCTAATCTCCCTATGGGAAAGATTCGATTTGGATAATCCATAAAGTCGATGATATTGTCAGGATCTTTTAAATCAGTAGTGCAGGTTATCCCTGGCGGTTTATTTAATGCAAGGTAAACCAACTCAGGGCGATCGCTAATTGGCTTATCATCGAGCAAAACCTGATCATTTGGGAAAACTCTATTACCTTTTATGGCCACCACATTATTGATCTTAACCCTGCCTTCTGAAATCCAACCATCCGCATCTCGGCGAGAGCATATTCCAGTCTGGCTGATGAATTTGTTAAGACTTATTGATTCCTCAGACATGGGACAAATTTAGGCTTTCTAATCGGCTGAAATAGTGAAATTTTTGGAAATCGTACAACAAAACAAGTTATTTACGTTACTAAATTCAATTCTTTACGTATAAAGAGAGACACTACTTTTATTTACATTAAAAAACACACAAAAATGTTAGACAAAATATTAGAAATGGTTGGCGGAGACGCTGTGAACGAAATGACTTCTAAAGCTGGAATCTCTATGGATCAAGCAAAGGAAATGTTGCCTCTTGCTGGCGAATCATTACAGGAAGGCTTAATGTCAAAATTGACTGGAGGAGATAGCGCAGGAGTTGTAGGAATGTTTACCTCTGCACTTAGCGGTGGTGGAAGCGGATTGGCTAGTAACGGAATTTTCGGAAGCATTAAAGGATTGTTCATGAAAAAAATCATGACCAACATGGGTCTTCCGGAATCAGTAGCTGGATTAGCTGCGGGATCAGGAATGGGATCTATGATCAGCGGATTAGCAGGTAAAATGAGTGCAGATGGCGACAATGACGGTATCGACGCTTCAAATATAATGAATGTCCTTGGTGGTGGTGGCGGAGCTGCTGGCCTTCTTGGTGGGCTTTTAGGTGGATCTGAAGGTGGATCTGAAGGTGGTCTTATGGGCAACTTGAAGGAAGCAGCCGGTGGACTACTTGGAGGAAAAGATGGAAACAACGGAGATGGTGGTGGACTTTTAGGAAAGCTACTTGGATAATTCAAAGACAATAATCAAAACCAACATTAACCCTTGAACGATTTTTCGTTTGAGGGTTTTTTTATGGATAGTGATTGCGGAGCGCAGTAGGCCTGCATGCCAGTAGGTATGGATAGAAGCGGATCCGATCACTATCGGATGGAGTGGATAGCTTGACCGAAGGGACTTCCAAAATTTAAATTCTATTTCTAATAATCTGTTTTAACGGAATTATCAAAAGGCAACTTGAATTGGTAAGCAATATTTTCATCTTTAGTTTCATCCACTACATCTAGTCCGTAGGTTATCTTTTTAGGATCATCGTATATAAAAGTTCCAAAGGCACGATCCCACAGCGAAAAGATATTCCCAAAATTAGTATCCGTCCAAGGTCGTTCAAAATGATGATGAAACTTGTGCATGTTTGGAGTAATAAAAATCACGCTCATAGCTTTATCTAGCCAAATAGGAAGTGCAATATTCGCATGTGAGAAGTAGGTAAAAAAGATAGAAGCAATTCTATATACAAGGTAATAAGCCAACGGCATGCCTCCTAAGATAATGGCAATTAGCGCAAATGTTTCACGTAGAATATAATCCCCTGGATGGTGTCGAGTTCCTGTGGTGGCATCTACTTTAGTATCACTATGATGGACTAAATGAAATTTCCACATCCACTTTACTCGGTGTAATAAATAGTGGACAACAAATTGTGCTACGAAATCCAAAAGCATGACAGCCAACAATAACTCAATCCAAACTGGAAGATTTACCACATTCAAAAGCCCAAAGTTTGATGTATCTAACCATGAGAAAATTCCTACTGTGACAGCTCCAAAGAAAAGATTTATGAGGATACTAGTACCAAGAAAAACTAAATTGACGCCAGCGTGTTTCCACTTTTTATACTCCAAACTGGCAAGCGGAATAATGGCTTCTCCAATCCAACTTAGAGATAAACAGGCCAATATCCACAGTAATTTTTGAATTGAACTTAGGCTTCCAAAAAAATCCAATAAAGTTTCCATAGGCTAGAATATTGATCAAAATTAAAGAATTCCATTGAAACGGGAAATTAACTAACCCAAATGACCTCATTTAACTGTAATTCTAACAAACAGTTTAACATCTTGTTCAAAATAGAAAATTTTCTGACACTTCGTAGGTCTCTGTGCTAGCGCAGACGGATACATCATCAATTTACAAGGGGATACTTCATTGGCCGAAATCTATGTCCCAATATTTTCTACCGGTATTTTACATCCACTGGAGTTCAAAAAAATCCTAGAATAATAGTTAATGGACTGCATCAAAAAATGGATCTTTCCAATACAACAGAAGTTGGGTTCGCTTTCAAAAAAAGAAATTTCATTTTCCGAAAAGTAGCAATAGGTTCAAAAGAACATTCCAGTTTAGAAATGAAGCATCTCATTCGCGATGGAAAAATGCAGGTGTATCGCCACTATTTCCATGCAGCATTTCGAATAAACGCAATATCCTCTAGCTACTTCATCATCATCAAGGAACAGAAATATCTTTATCCAAAAAAAATGTCCTTCAGAAAAAAAGGGACCAAATTCTTAAATGCTAGTACTTCTTTTAGAAAAAATTTAAAGCAGAAAAAATACAAGCTTAAAGACT
>CALGJW010000335.1 GCA_937930025.1 uncultured Saprospiraceae bacterium
CAAGTGTGCAAAAGAAAATCCAATTTTTCAAAAATATGTTACGCAGATGACTTTTATAGAAAGTTTAAAATGCCTGCATCACAAACTATGGGATGAGGCCAGTCAACGAATGATTACTTTCAAAGAATATTATCAGATGGAAAAAATGGGAATGGTTTGAAAAATAGTCCACTATATTATTTCCTTTTAGCTCTTTTCTTTTTCAGTTCCCTTGACCTTATTGCTCAAAGGACAGTTGGGCTATTTAAAAAAACTGATCAAGCATTTCTTGGTTATACCCTTTTTACTCCTATTCAAGGAACAGATGTTTATTTAGTAGACAACTGTGGAGATCAAGTCAACAAATGGGACCTGGAAGGTCGACCTGGAATGATGTCTTACATAGATCATGAGGGCAATTTGTACCGTGCGGAAAGAGTAGCTTCTGACTTTAATGGAGGCGGAACAGGAGGTAGAATTAGAAAGTATGATTGGGATGGAAATCAAATTTGGACTTTCGATCTAAGTCAATTGCTCTTGCACCAACATCATGACTTAGCACTATTACCAAATGGAAATTTTTTAACGATTCAATGGGAATTGTTTACAAAGGAGCAAGTCATTGAAATGGGCCGAGATCCTCAACTTGTGGAGGAAGAAATTTGGATGGAAAAAATTATTGAACTCAAACCCATTGGCGAAGATCAGGCTGAAGAAGTCTGGTCTTGGAGATTAGTTGATCATCTAATTCAAGATTTTGATGTAACAAAAGAAAATTTTGGCGTAGTCAAAGATCATCCAGAATTGTTAGATATTAATTTTACCGGCGGAGCGAACTCTGGCGGCATTGCTGACTGGATTCACCTGAATGGTATAGATTATAATGAAGAATTGGACCAAATAATTTTAAGTTCTAGACACCTAAGTGAGGTTTGGATTATAGACCATTCTACTACAACTGAAGAAGCGACAACTCACTCTGGGGGCGATACCAATATGGGCGGAGATATTTTGTATCGTTGGGGTAATCCTATTTCGTATCGGCGAGGAGATGAAAATGATCAAGTTAGTTATAAACAACATGATGCGACTTGGATAAAACTGGGGGAAGAACAACGTTGGGGCTTTTCAATTTACAACAATGGCCAAGGTCGACCTGGACCAGATTTTTCTCAAGTTGATTTAATCAATTTGCCAATTAATACTGACAAGACTTATTTTATTTCTGACACTTTAGCATTCGCTCCTACTACTCCAGAGATTACAATTGATCTAATAGATGGGGAGCAATTTTACAACTCAAATATTTCAGGTAGCGAATTATTGCCCAATGGGAATGCCCTAATTTGCGTTGGAGGAATTGGAAATTTTTACGAAGTCGACACGACAGATATGAATCTACATTGGCATTATGTGGTGCCTTTATCAGCTGATATTCCAATCGAACAAGGTAATATTTCAACGGCAAATACTGTTTTTAAAACTAGGAGGTATGCCTTGGACTATCCGGGATTTGACAATGTTGACCTAACCCCGGTTGGACCGATCGAAACTAACCCAATCATCGTATCCTGTCAGATTACTTCCACTAAAGAGGTAATAAATTCAACTTCAAATTTCCGCCTTTACCCTAATCCAACAAGCGGGGAATTATTTATCGATCAACAAAAATCAGATCGGTTTAACATTACTGTTTACAATTCATTAGGAGCACTTGTTTACCAGGAAAACGATAGTAGTAAAAGCCGATTGGACTTAACCAATTACCCTCCAGGCCTTTATTTTATAAATCTAAATTTCGAAAGTTTTAAAATAACCATTCAATAATTCTATCAGGCAAATGTCCAAACCGAAAAGGTCTCCCCTATTTACTATTTTCCTGACAGTTTTCATTGACATGCTAGGCCTTAGTGTCATTTTCCCAGTATTACCTTCCATATTTTATGCTGCTGATTCTACCTTTTTTGGACCGGAAGTATCCGAAGCATCCATAAGCATTTATTATGGACTAATGCTGGCTTCCTTCCCTTTTATGCAGTTCTTTGGAGCGCCGATTTTAGGTTCGCTTTCTGACAGATACGGACGAAAACCAATCCTTTTAATTTCCATGGCTGGTGCGCTCATTGGTTATTTATTATTCGCAGTTGCCCTTGGAATGCATTCCTTGTTATTACTTTTTTTAGCACGAATGATTCCCGGATTTATGGGAGGGAATATTTCCATTGTCCAAAGTGCAATCGCAGATATCAGTGAAGGAAAAGATCGAACGAAAAATTTTGGATTAGTAGGTGCAGCCTTTGGATTAGGCTTCATAATTGGTCCCGCAATTGGAGGTTGGTTAGCTGATGCAGATAAAGTTTCTTGGTTTAGTCACGCTACTCCATTTTACTTTACCGCTATATTGACTGCGTTAAATTTGGTTTCTATTTATTTCTTTTTTCCTGAAACGCTTAAACAAAAGTCGAAAACCAAAATTCATTTTACGCGTGGAATAGATAATTTTAAAAAGGCATTTTCAACTCCAAATTTGAGAAACACATTTTTTATTGTGTTGCTTCTATCCTTGGGTTTTACTTTTTTTACTCAATTTTTCTCTGTTTTACTGATTGAGGAATTCGACTATTCTGAATCAGATATTGGTACGTTGTACGGCTGGATTGGAATTTGGCTGGTGCTTACCCAAGCTGTTTTAGTACGATATTTATTCGACTCTATTGAATCAACAAAAATACTTCGGGTCAGTATATTTTTCCTCGGGCTCTCATTACTTTTTCTATTGATTCCTGATCAGCCAACTTGGTTCTACTTAATCAATCCAATGATAGCTATTTGCCAAGGGGTTACCTCTCCAAACATGACAACCATAGTGAGTAGGCAAGCGAGGCCCGATCAGCAAGGTGAAATATTGGGAATTAACCAATCGATGAATTCCATTGGACAAATCTTACCAGCCGTTGTTATCAGCACGTTAACGATTTTCTTTCCCAATTTGTCTCATTCCGCACCAATCCTAATCGGAGGAGTTTGCATTCTCTGTGCTTGGTTTTTATTTCTAATTATTCGACCGGGCTCAAAAGCAGTTTCGACTCCAGAACAGTCTCCGGAACAGGTATAAAATTCAATACTTGATCTGCGAATTCAAATGTCTTTTTTCGAACAGCGCCAATGTCGACGGTGGGTTGTATGCCACAGTTTATTACATGACTTTTAGGTTCGATAAATGGCACTACCCAACGATTTCCGTCGGATGTCCCCACTTTTTTTTCAAAATCTAAAATGGCGGCTACAGAAATAACGTCATCCTTATGCGTTTCATCCTCATAGTAGTAACCGATAAAAAATGGGGAGCTTATTTTTCCAAAAGTTTCAGGAGTCATAGTTTGATTTAAAAGATCTCTTAAAGCAACTAATCCCTCAATCCGGTATTCAGTGGTCCAAAATGGCTTAGATTCGGTTGGCATTTCAAAACTATGATAATCTGAGCCCGTTACTGCTTTGGCTATAGAAAGCCCCCAAGGCTTAGTCAACAATTTAGACGTTGGATCAGCCAGATCTATATTGGGTGAAAACATGATCTGGCTATGTATCAACCCAGGATTTTCGGCAGCGAGATAAATACTTAAGGTGCTTCCCGTGGAGCAACTCATTACTACAATTTCCTTCCCTAGAATACCAGCAATTGACAATGCTTCCCTCGCATCATTCATTAAATCGTTCGGCACTAGATCCATAAAGGACTCCTTTGTTGCCCTTCCATGACCTGCCAATAAGGGAGCGAAAAAATTCATCCCATAGCGCTTTGCAAATTCTTGATGCAATGGAAATCCTTCTTTGGGACTAGCTGAAAAACCATGTAAGTAGAGCAGCACAAAATCAGTTTGTTTTACACCGTCATAAAATACAAGTTCGTGCGTATTACTTGGTTTAAGATCAGGGATTGCACTTCTTTTAGTAGTAAGAAATGTTTCGATGGAATGAAGATCTAAATTAATTTTTGGAATACTCGATTGAACACCTGCAAATTTAGCCCTTGGCCCTAATCCGTAAATCACAAAAAGAAGACCGAGAAATATGGCAAAGTATTTTAGAATTTTCATTCAGTTATTTTCATTGAAAATGGTTCCGCTGGAAGATTGTCTGCATTAAATAAACTTGCCTCTGCTGGGTTAGCTGCCCAAGCATATCTTACTTCTACTGGATCCGATACATTGGGACAATTCAGGATCACACGTCCAGCATCCAAAATTGGTTTTGCCCAATAAAATTTCCCATTGGCTCCAGCCACCGAAAACTGTTTTTCACTTAGATTATTATCTCTAAAGTAAATTCCTTCGGCATTATTATATTCGACAATTAGTTTGCCTTCAAAAATTGAAATTCTTTTAGGATTTGGCCCACGGAAATTATTTCTTTTACCATAAACATTATCCAGGGCAATTAACGCTAATCTTTCCCCAACATCTTTTTTGTTTCTTGGGTGGATATCATTTGCGTCTCCAATATCAATGGTGACCGCCATTCCAGTATGATCTAACGCTAAGGCATCAGCTTGTGCCATTCGGATGTTAGGCCAAGAACTGTACTCAGGTTCGGAAGGTGCCTCGGTGAATGCTGCAAGTTGTACAAAGTAAAAAGGAAGGTTTTCATTTCCCCAAAGCGTTCTCCAATTATTGATTAAACCTTTAAATAGTTTTCCATATTCTTCGCGATTCTGATCGGCATTAGATTCACCCTGATACCATAGAACACCTTTGATTGGAAAATCTCTAAGCGGATATATCATTTTATTGTAAAGAACAGTCGGAATGGCGTTCCTTGCAAAATTAGTGACTGGATAAAGTGATTCTAAGTAGACCTTCCAATTTGTAAACAAGTCGATGAAACCAGTCTTAGATCTTAGACCAATAGCACCTTGGCTAGCATTTATCCCACCGCCACCACCAGTATCTTCAACTCGAATTGCAATAACATTTTTACCAGGCTTCAATAATTTTTTGTCAATACTATACGATCTAGGAACATTGTAAGACAATGCCATTTGACCAACCAAAGTACCATTTACATAGGTCCAATCACTATCATCTATCATCCCTAATTCCAAAGTATAATTTTCTTTTGCTTGTGCCTTAGTCAGCTCAAAAGTATTTCTATACCAAAACATTCCATCAAGAAATTCATAGCCTTCATTCTCCCAGTTCCCATTGATCGCCATTTGCGGCCATTTTGAATCATCGAAATCAAAAGTTTCCCAATTGACTTTTTTCTCTTCTCCAATTTTTTCTGCCCTCTTAAATCCGGGAAATATTTTAACCAATTTCTGATCCAAGCGCTGCATATTTTTTTCTTTTTCCAAATTTGCAGCGGCAATAATTTCTTTTGTATCGCTTGCCCCAAGAGAAGCTGCATCCATCCATGGCTCAATCCGAGAACCGCCCCAACTACTGTTTAGTAATCCGATGGCAACTCCCTCTCCACTGGTTCTAATTTTTTTAGCAAAGTAGTAGCCAACCGCAGTAAAGTTACCAACGGTTTCTTTCGAACTATTTATCCATGCCCCCCCTTCAATATCATTTGCCAACTCATCGGCTGAGGTACGCGGAACTTTAAATTGCCTTATCAAAGAATCATTAACTTGGGCTATTTCTGCCTCGGCTCCATCGGTCATTTCTAAAACCCATTCCATGTTTGACTGACCCGAGCAAAGCCATACATCTCCGACATAAATGTCAGACCATTCAATTTTTTTTCTTGCCGTAGACAAAAGCATTTTGTATGGCCCACCCGCTTTTTGCGCAGGTATTTCAAACTCCCAAAAACCACTTGCATCGATCACTACTTGATACGCCGATCCATTAAATGTTGCCACCATTTTTTTGTCAGGTGTTCCAGTTCCCCAAATTTTTATTGGTTCGTTTCTTTGAAGAACCATATGTTCTCCAAAAATTTTTGCAGGTTTAAATTGAGCTTGACTATCGTTACAGCTCACTAGGAGCAAAAGAAAAGATATTAATTTGAAAAACGAGTGATTCATTTTATTTCCTTTTAGCAATAGTCTTAAGTAGGGTTCCTTTTTTTACTTGTTCTCCTACCTCCATACCATTGAGCACACTGAGTTCTTCCAAACGACTTGAAGGCACTTTCAGCTGAGTCATTACAGTTTTAAAATTACCTGTTGAAGGTGCAGAGACTATTTTAATTACATCTGGCTGACGGTTCAATTTATCTGGATCCGTCAATCGGTTAAAGCTTTGCATGGTTGTTGTGAAAATTGGTCTAAATCTTTGAAAATCTTCTTGTTTAGCAACTCCTGTCAGCACATAAATAAGGCCTTGATATTGAATCAAATAAATTTGCGAATTGATTTGTTCGCTTTGCCCCATAACTTCCATTGCTGGATTTCCATTTACCTTTATGCTCCGGTTACTTACAATTTGAATTTGAAATTTCTGAGCAACTTCTTGCATGGCCTCATTTAAATTCTTTTTACTAGAAAGTGTCAAAAGCATCATTGCTTTTTGTCCCTTATCGACCATTTGAAATTGAGAAGGAGAATTGTGTGAATCCCAGCCGGAAGGCACTTTAAAATAGAATTTTAGTTCAGGATGGTAAAAGTTATTGTTTTCTACAAAACCTTGCTTAGGATCTTCACCATATATTAATCCGTCGATCATTCTTAAATAGGGATCTCTATTTATTCTATACGTTCTGTTTCCCCCAGCCATTGCCTGTTGTTTATCGGCAAGTTCATTTACCTTATTAAATCTGTCCACCGGATCAGGATGTGTAGATAAAAAAGTTGGGATATCAGCACCAGATTGATCTCGCAATCTTTTAATCGTTTTGAAGAATCCTCCCATTTCATGGGCATCATAGCCGATACTAGTTGAATAAGAAACCCCAAGTTTGTCAGATTGACTTTCTGCATCTCTACCAAATTTTAAAAATAATAAGCCGACTCCTTGTTGAGCCATTTCTGAATATTGGCGAAATTCACTAGAGAATATCATTCCAGCTATCATTCCAATTTGCGCTACTATGGACTTACTATACTGTTTTGCACTGTGTCTAGCGGCGATATGGCCAATTTCATGCCCGAGTACGCCAGCAAATTCTGCTTCATTGTTAAAATGGGCCATTATACCCCTTGTGAAATAAACAAACCCACCTGGGACAGCAAATGCGTTAACCACTGGAGAATCCACTACTTTAAACTCATATTTCAGCCCAGCTCTGTGGCTAATTTTAGCCATTTGTTGTCCTTTCTGCTCGATGAATTTTTGCATTTTGTCATCCTTATAAATCCCGTATGCCTGAATTATGCCCGGATCTGACTGCTGGCCAAGAGCGATTTCTCGCTTTTCAGACATTAGCATGAAATCTTTCTTTCCAGTTACTGGATTTTTAGAACATTGAATTATTACACTCAGGCTCAAGAATAAACATATATTCAAAATTATCTTTGACATGATTTATGGTTTATTTAGTTCAGCGTGAAATTAGAAAAAAAATGCATTAATGCTAAAGTGCACAATAAACTGATAGCCAGTTGTTGGTTTACCAAATTAACAGCTGAAAATCAGATATTTGACAGTAAAAACCCTTATATTTGTCGCAGGACTTTACACAAACCAGACGGAATTAATGAGCTCACCCAGTTTTTTTCGTCTCAACTGATTTTATAGAACTAAACGCTACGAACAAATGAGAGAAAGGATTATCTCGGGTAGACTTCGGTCTTTACCCTTAAATCGCTTATTTGCGATTCTGCTCGTCTTTGGATTTTTTTCCATCACACCTTTATTCGCACAGCCAAACAACGACTGTAATTCTGACACTAGCATGCAGCCTATTGATTGTGCCAATGGTACGATTGATCCAGGTACCACGGCCGACGTTGGTAATGGTAGTTGTGCAGCAAATGGTAATGCTGCTCCCAATGTATGGTTCAGCTTTGTTGCCCAAGGAATGGATTATGATTTAAATGTTGTCGGCCTTGGCGGTACTGGTGAAATTACTCTTCTTCAATTCGTAGGAGCGCCATGTACATTTGCAGCAGCCCAACAAGTGGATTGTGGTC
>CALGJW010000336.1 GCA_937930025.1 uncultured Saprospiraceae bacterium
TATAGAAAGGTTTTTGTCTTAGAAATGGATTTAATATCTGCAAAAGAAAACGGGATACCATGGGGCCAATATTCTTCTGATGAAATTACTTGTCCAGTGATGGGTTCAATCAGTATTATGGAATTTATACGCCGCGGTCCGTAAGAAATGGAATTTGCGGTAATGATGGCTAATACTGAATCTTTGGTTTCGTATATTTCAAAAATAATATTAGAATTATTAATATTTTTTAACCCATCAATATTAAGAATTTCTTTGCCGTCATACCTATCTAATCCATAGGAGGAGGCCATCCAGAGATAACCTCTTTTGCCGTAGTAAAAATTGTGCTTTATCTGACCATTTAGCCCTAATTCTTTATTCAGAGATATTTCGGTATGTTTAAAATTTTGTGCAAATCCAGTATTTTGTACTGCCAGTCCGAAAAGAATTATTGCGAAAAGGTGCCTAATTTGAGTGATTATTTGATACAATGTGTGGTATTTCCTTTGGTTTGAAGAAAATGGCTTTTCGGAAGTTAGTCTTTTTTAGGATAAATTTAATAGGCGTAATCAAAAGGAGTACCTGAAATTTCAAGTACTCCTCTTTTCTATTTTACCCTCAGATATTTAGTCAGGCAACAATCCGAAGATGCAATCTCTCTTTTTGCAAAACAAATAAGGATGAAATTACTGTTTTGTGGTAACCACAAATAGCAAGATCACAATGCCTGAGTATGGGTTCTTAAGGCTCGTCTAAAAACCATTGACTTAATAAACATTCGCTCTACAGAATGTTAGGATAAATATCACCCTTGATAGTTTTAAAAGGTACTTTCTGAGTTGAAAAATTAGGACTTATTACTCAAGTATTTCAGACATTTGTTTCTAAGCTATTGATTTTCAGATGACAAGTTTGCTTACTACCGTTTAAAATATCGAATAGATTCTCATGTTAAAAGTCGACTTATATCAATACCATAAAAAAGGTACTTGCGCAAACAAGTACCTTACCCCTTAATAAATCCCTTAATATAAACTAAGCTTTGCTTGAGAGACTAAACTTTAAGACTTCAAACTTAACAAGATCAGAATTGGACTTGTTACTAATTCAATTATATACCCAAGTTTATTAAAAAGGCTCATAATCTTCCAATTGTACTACTTGAATCTCTCTTTTATACATCGCTAAGATAAGCTGCCTGTTGCTATCTTTCAAAGGCAAATAGGCTAAAAAATAGGACTTGTTACTATTGAAAATGGGACAAAATTTCCTGTTCTTTGGAAATCTGCGCTTGATTCTAATCAAAGAAGTTGTCCTATGGTTTTAGGTAAGAAGAGGGCAACCTCCCAAAGCGCTCAAAGAAAATCTTCCTAAAATAATCCGGGGTACTAAAGCCTACTGCATAGCAGACTTCGGATACCGTGTTATATTGTTGCTCTTGTAAAATATGCTGGGCGTGCAAAAGACGATATTCTTTAAGATAATTACCAGGGGTAAGCCCAAGAAGAGATTTCAATTTCCTAGAAAGCTGGCGTTCGCTAAGATTCATTTCCTGGGCTAAATCGGACACTGAAAAATTTGATAGCTCAAGACATTTGATTGTTTTTTCTTCTAAGTTTTTAATCCATCGCTGATCGGCGGAAAAATTGTTAGAAAATTGTTTGCCTTCGGTATTTAGACTATTGTTTTCCTTGTTCGCTATCAGAGATCTTTCTAAAAGATTCTGAATCCTAACTTTAAGTTCATCTGGATCAAAAGGCTTGACAATATAGTCTTGGATGCCTCTTTCGAACAGCGACATTTTATCGCTTTGCGTGGCACGTGCACTTAAAATTATTATCGGAATATTACGGAGGACCGAATCTCCTTGAAGTTTATCAATAAAGGTAGGGCCATCCATTTCTGGCATCATCCAATCCGTTAAAACCAAATCTATTTTTTCCTTCTTGTTGTTTAAAATTTCTAATGCCATCAAACCGTTTTTTGCGGATCGAACGTTGTAATTGACTTTTAGGATATTACTGAGCATTAAATTCATCATGTTGTTATCTTCTACAACAAGGATTGTACTCTTTTGTGAACAATCGGAATGCTGAATTTGTAAATTTTTAGACTCCTTCAACCGGGGTGTTTCCTTTTTGATGGATTCCTCCAGAGGAATTTGAGCAGAAAGTAGTTCACAAGGAATTTTTAGTTCAAAGGAAGTTCCATTTTCATCTGAACCTAGAAGTCTAAGGTGTCCATCCATGGCCTCTGCATAGGCCTTTGAAAGTGGCAGTCCTAAGCCTAGTCCTCCTTGGGTCGCAATTTGCTCACGATTAGACTGGAAATATTTCTCAAATATTTTTTCTTGATTCTTTATAGGAATGCCGATTCCATTATCCGAACAACGGAAGAAAAAAGATTCATTTTCATATCCGAATGCTAAATTTATTTTGGCTCCAGTGGTTGTGAACTTAATCGAATTGTAAACTAGATTTTCAATAATTTCTTTTAGCTTGACTATATCTAAAAGAATTCTATCGGTCGGGTTGTTCTTACAGGTAATCTGGAAAGTTCTCTGTAAGTGTTCTATGGATTCTTGTATAGGTTCAATAAAATATGATCTTATCTCAGCAAAACTAATAGTAGAATTTTGAACTTTCATAGTTTCGGAATCCAATTGCGAAAGCAGCAATATTTTTTCTATACTTCTTTTGAGTTCTTTTGATCCCACATCGACGGATTCCAATAATTTCTGATAATTTGGATTGTCAATATCAAATTTCTTTAGTTGATATAAAGGAGTATTGATTAATGTCAAAGGAGTTCTAAGCTCATGAGAAATATTGGTAAAAAATTGGGATTTCAATTTATCCAATTGCTGCAGCTCTGCGGCCTGATTCTCAATAAGCGCTTTACTTTTTTCTATGCTAATTGTTCGTTTTTGAACTTCCTTTTGAAGGGATTGTTTTGAACGCTCCAGATTAAAAATACGCCATTTCGCATAAAGAAATCCGAATACAGTTATCCCAACAATTGATAAAATATAAAAAAGAGTAGATTTGAAAAACGGGGTAGGGACCACTATTTCGACAACCGCCTCTTTTGAAGACCATTCTTTATGATGACCAGGCCCACGAATTTTTAATAAATGTGTTCCGCTATTTAGATTGCTAAAGACCAATGAATTTCCAGAATGATTTTGCCACTCACTATTTTTATTTTCAAATTTATATTGAAATTTAAGCAACTTGGTATTTCGAACATTTGGCGAAGAAAACTTTATAGATAAAATTTCATCGGACGAAAGATCAACTTGATTCGCAAATGGAAAATCCAGAATTCTAAAACTACTATCAATGATGGAATGTATCTTTAGCTCGGTTAGAAAAGTTGGAGGATCCTCTGAATTCAAAAGGGATGTTGCACTCGGATCAAACGAAGTGATTCCACTTAGTCCACCGAAATACAATTTACCTGCGGCATCTTTATGGAAGGATAGACGATTAAATTCGTTATCCGGCAATCCATCTTCCTTTGTGAATATCTGAATATTTCCATTATTAGGATTGTATACGTTCAAACCATAAGTGGTCGAAATCCAAAAATTCCCATTATCATCGGGAACGATAGCATAGGCTACATTACTACTAAGCCCATCGTTCTTTTGGATTGTTTTAATTTTTCCAGATGAAAGATTCCAATAAATAACTCCTGAACCCGCAGTAGCAATGTAAAGTTGATTAATATCAGGCATGTAATAGCCCATAGCAGAAATTGCTTTTAGACTTGCTGGGTATTTTATCAAAGATTCGAGAGAATTATCGATAGGATTCCACTTAAATATTTCTTGATCTGAAATTAATATTAGGAACTCCTCAAATTCCTCTATATGTTCAATCTTGCTTTGGTTAATTGTATGAGTGCTATCTTGAATTATTTTTTTGCGCAGGCAATTACAGTCTGAAGAGATGGTAAAGATTCCTTTTTCGCTAGAAATTAGCAACTCCTTATTGATTTTATTCCTTAAGACTTGTGTAAAATTGAGACTTTTATCTTCCGAATAAAAGTGTGAAACTTCCTTTGATGGAGTAGAATAATTAGTAATGTAATTATAACTAAGCGACCAGATGGAAGAATCTTTTGCGTCATAATAGATCCCAAGTGATTCAGCACCTTGAAATTCCCGTGGGATGTTTAAAGGGGATTTTCTATTTTCTCCATTGACTGCCTCGATTTCAAAGAACGTACTTAGGCCATTGACGAAAATAGTGCCGTCAGGTGAAGTGCAAATTCCCCTTGCGCTTATTTGGCCACCTAGTTCATTGAGATAGTTTCTAAAAGGTGATATAAAACTATAAACAATGCTCGGTTTGGTTCTTGTTTGTAAAACTGCAAAGTTTTCACCCTCTGGTTGATAGGAAAAATCCAAGCTTGATTTTGATTCTTTTATTTCATTGCCAAACAATTCTGTAAGTTCGCTCAATAGTTTTCCCGATTCATCAACAATCTGCAACTTATCTTCAGTAATGTTAAAATAATTGCCATCTTTCCTTTTGGTGATGAATGGTAATTCTGATTTCTTTAATGGAGACTCTTCAATTATTTCCCAATGCTCATTTAGTATGATTCGTAGGTTTACACTTTTGCTTGGATTATTATATCCGCGTACTTGATAAGTGTTGTTGTAGCTTTTTTGAATCATATAAAGCACATAACCTGGAAATACTTTTTTTCTAAGTAAGTTCCCTTGTCCATCGTATTCATTAATAGTATCTTTGTCAATAAAAATTATATTCCCCTTATTGTTAACCTCCCATCGCATTATATGCATAAGTCGGTTTTCTAATTGGCCTATTTTTTTGAAGCTTTCATTGAATTCATAGAAATTACCGTCATCAGTTTGAATAAATAACTTATCTGATTGAACAGAATAAGAATAGATTTTAGAGATAGGAAATGGAGGTCCATTTGGAAAAATTTCTTTTTCGGCTAATCGCTGTCCTGTAAAAGCATGTACCCATTTGATTCCGGTAACTTTTCTATGCGTTGTTTCGGTCGTAGAAATAACATTTTTGGAATATAAAACCCAAAGTATAGTATCCGGTG
>CALGJW010000337.1 GCA_937930025.1 uncultured Saprospiraceae bacterium
AATCATGGGACCTTGTGCGGGTGGGGCGGTTTACTCTCCAGCCATGACGGATTTTACATTGATGGTTGAGCAAACTTCTTACATGTTTGTCACTGGACCTAATGTGGTTAAAACGGTTACCAATGAGACAGTTTCGGCAGAGGAGTTAGGGGGAGCGATGACTCATGCTTCCAAGTCTGGCGTAACGCATATGACTGCGAAAAATGATCTGGATTGTATTCAACAGATTCGCAAATTACTTTCCTACTTACCACAAAATTGTGAATCTATCCCAGCAGATAGTCCGTATGAAATAGGGGATGAATTGCGCCCTGATTTGGAGAAAATAGTCCCTGCCAGCGCCAATCAGCCTTATGATATGCGAAAGGTTATTAATGGCATTATGGATGAAAATAGTTTCTACGAAGTGCACAAAAACTTTGCTGAGAATATCGTAGTTGGATTTGCTCGAATTGCAGGAAAATCCATTGGAATTGTAGCAAATCAGCCAGCAAGTTTGGCCGGTGTGTTAGATGTAAATAGCAGCCGCAAAGGGGCAAGGTTTGTTAGATGCTGTGATTGCTTTAATATTCCCTTATTGGTATTGGTGGATGTACCAGGTTTCTTGCCAGGAACAGACCAAGAATGGAACGGAATTATTACTAATGGAGCCAAGCTGCTTTATGCCTTTAGCGAGGCTGTGGTGCCCAGAGTGACCTTAATTACCCGAAAAGCCTACGGTGGGGCCTATGATGTCATGAATTCAAAGCATATAGGCGCAGATATGAATTATGCCTGGCCAAGCGCCGAAATTGCAGTAATGGGGGCAAAAGGAGCCTCAGAAATCATATTTAAAAAGGAAATTAAGGCAGCGAAAGACCCTGCTGAGAAGTTAAAGGAGAAGGAATCGGAATATGCAGAGAAATTCGCCCATCCCTATTTGGCTGCAGAACGAGGTTTTATTGACGAAGTCATCGATCCTACAAATACCAGAAGAAAATTAATCAAGGCATTTAATATGCTGAAAAACAAGGTGGACCATCTTCCGAAAAAGAAGCATGGGAATATCCCACTGTAGACTTGAGTTTTATTAACCTAAATATAAATAACAATGCGATTATTGATTATGCTAGTCCTACTTTTTACAGGACTTTTTACAAATGCGCAAATTTCTGAAATTAATCAGAATATGAGCCAAGGATCAAAACCTGGACTTTCTATTCAACTTATGGGAACCGACACCAAAACAGTAGAAACTGCTTGGTCCAAGTACATGAAAGAATTCAAAGGCAAAACCAAAAAAGATAAAGGAAGTGGTGAAATCTTTTCTGATGATGCTACTGTCAAAAACATGAGTTCTAATTCTGTAGATATTTACGCCAAAGCGATACAAGAAGGAACTGATGTAAAGCTAAATGTTTGGTTTGACCTTGGAGGTGCATTTGCATCTAAAGCCACCCATGCAGATGCTTATGCGGTTTCGGAAGGGATGTTAACTGAATTTAGTATGAGTGTTTCTACCGCAGCTGTGGAAGAGGAAATAGAAGCTGAAGAAGATAACTTAGAGAAAATGGAAGGCGACATGAAAAAGTTGCTTAAAGAAAAATTAAGCCTAGAAGATGAAATCGCAAAAGCTGAGCAAAAAATTGTAGATGCAAAGGCAAAAATTGAAGAAAATAAAGCTGCTCAAGTAGCTCAGCAAAGTATGATTGATGAACAAATGAAAAAAGTTGGTACAGTAAAGGATAAATTGAAAAAGATCAACTAGATTTATACAAGAAAATGGGGCCATCATCTTTACGATAATGACCCCGAAGGGAAATTGTAGAATTTTAAACCCAGGTGGATTCCACTTGGGTTTAATTTTTACAACTAGTTATGCTCCCGTACTCTTCCTGAGCCAGTTACTCTAGACTTTAATATAGGACTACCATATACATCTATTGAACCTGAGCCTGTAATGTTTGCATCTAAGCTTCCCTGGCAAGCGATGTCAATTCCTCCCGAGCCTGTAATGCTCGCTTGCACATTCTGAATTTTTAAATCTTTTGCATGTATGGTTCCGGATCCAGTAACTTTAAATTCTCCACTAGAAGCATTTCCATTCACAAAAAGACCTCCTGACCCAGAAAGTTTTACTTCCATTTCATTTGCTCCATTGTCAGCATGAATACTTCCAGAACCACTTAGCTTCATGGTAAGCGAAGGTTGTTGATCGAATCCTTTAACCTTCATTTTACCAGATCCTGTCATTCCCAAATGATGCACACTTGGAATATTAATGTCAAAGGTCAATTCCTTGAGGTCCCTCACACTTTCTTTAAAGCCAATATAAAGTATCTCGTTCTTCACCTCGAGTTCAAGAATATCCATTATGTTTTGTGAGGTAGTAGCCACGAGTTTTTGGACGCCGGGAGTAATATTTACATTCCCACTTCCTGTTGAAACAACCCCAGTAAATTTTTCCAAGTCAAAAGTCTTAGAAGTAATGTTTCCATCGGCCTTAATTCCATTGCCCCAAGATTGTGATTCTCCACAATTTACTAGCATCAGGCTAAATATTAGTACACTTAAAATTCTCATTTTTAAAGGTTTTAGTCGTTTTTGAATAAGCACACTTAAATGACAAGGAAGTTTTAAAAAGGTTGCAGGACAGCTAAATATACCGAAAACAAAGGGTAAAAAAAATTCCCTAGCTTTAAGGCTAGGGAACAAAATCAACGCTGTCTAATAGCGCTATCTAAAAAAAGTCTTAGAAATGTTTTTAATTCAAACTGTATGAAAGGCCCAAAGAGAACAATCTTCCTGGATCAAACAATTGAAATACCTTTGATTCGGTTTCAAATCCGTTGTACACTTTTTGGCGCTTAGACCCCAAAATGTTATCTACTTGCACAGAAGCTTTCCAGTTGGATTCTTTTCCAAAGGACTTTCCAGCTTTGAAGTTCAACGAATGAAATGGTCTTTCGAAGATGTCAGGATTGAATCCCACTCCTGCAACAGCCAGTCTTTCACCCTGAACATTGTAGCTCAAGTTGGCCTCCCAAGTGCCTTCCATTTTCTTATAAGAAATCATCGCGTTTACGATATAAGGACTTTGGCCAACCATGCTTCTAGTGCGATCAATTGTTTGGCCGGTTCTTGCAGCAGATACCCTTGCCTCGTATTCTTCGTCTTTCATTTCTACTTGGGATTGAACAAGCGTTACATTTGTAGAAACAGACAAAGCAGCTAGTTTCGGGGAAATGAATTCTAGATTTTTTCTTCCTTCAACTTCCAATCCAAGTACAGTTGCGTTTCCAACATTTACTGGCTGAAAGTTGTTTGGAGAAGTAGCATCAAAGGCCACTAGTTCGATCGGGTTTTTAAAAGCTTTGTAGAAAGTGCTCACAGACATAGACTGTCCTCTTTTTCCAAATTTTTCCCAACGTAAATCAGCGTTATCAATATTAGTAGCAACTAAGTCAATATTTCCTAAGTATACTAAACCTGAAATTCTATCTTGAATCTGGGCAATGGATTTTTCCTTGAAGGAAGGTCTTGCCAATGTTCTTGCATAAGAAGCTCTCAAGTTTGTTTTTTCCTTCAACTTATAAACCATGTTCAAGGAAGGAAGTATATCTAAATCATCCAATACTTTTTCATTGCTGTAAATCTTAGTACCGTTATTATTTTGACCTGTGTAATAGTTGTCTGCTTTTTCAAATCTTGCGCCGTAGATCACTTTCAATTTATCAGTAACTGGAAGATCGTGCAGAACATAGGCGGCTAATACTTGCTGAGTAGCTTCAAAATTGTTCGCTGGTTGGAAATTACCTTTGATATAAGTTCCAGCAGTGTCATCGTTTCCTAAAATGTTTTCTTCTTTGAAAATATTATCAGGATTACCATCAAGATTTAACACAGTTTGATTCTTAATTCTAGCCAAGAAATTCTGGATATCAAAAGTTCTCATTTTTCTCGTCGCGTTAACCCCAAATTTCAATCGACCTTCCAATTCTTTTAAACCTTTGATTTTAATGGTATGATCAACCTTTCCAGCCAACGCAGTTTCTTGAAGATTTCTAAAGGTTCGTGTAGTTTCCGCACCTACTGAAGGCGCTTGTTGCCAACCATCTTCTATTTTTTCAAAAGCAGAAAAACGAATGTCTGGCTCATCTACTTGTATGAAAGTAGGGGATAGGGACCATTCTAACTTATGCTTGGCTTCTTTGAAAGCATGTGTTCCTTTTAGAAATAAATTGGTTACTGCACGCTGTGCATATTCTAAGTTATGCTTTCGTAAAATTGCTGGATTTTCAAATCCATTTACTTGATCAATGATAGCCGCTTGACTAATTCCATTTTGTAGTCTTAAGGCATTAAAAGTAAATTTATGCTCTTTCCACTTCACTGATGTTCCAGCCATAGCAGACCAAAAAGCTTCATTGATCCCTAAATCACCAATCCCTCTTTGAACTTGTTGTAGCTCATTGATTGATTTATCTTGATCGTATCTTGAAAAGTTATACTGAGCATCTTCGAAATAAGTTGAATTCAACT
>CALGJW010000338.1 GCA_937930025.1 uncultured Saprospiraceae bacterium
TAAGCTAATTTGAAATTATATCGATATTTCAAAGTGTAACCAAGTTCTAGATTGTTTACAATCTCAGGTTGAAGCGCTGGATTTCCTTTTTGAAAAGATAGTTCACTTAATCGATCTTCAAAGGGGTTGAGAACATTATAATCTGGTCGGTTAATTCTTCGTCCGTAAGCCAAATTAAAAGAATGCATTTGTTTGGGATTCCAAGTCAAACCGGCACTTGGGAAAAGACTAAAGTAATTCTGAACGACTGGATCTTCCTGTAAGCTAGCATCAAAAGGAGTAAGTTCTCCAAGCGCATCTGTTTGCTCTGCTCTCAGACCTGAAGAAAAACTCCATTTTTTATTAATGGGTCTATTGTAACTTAAATAACCGGCGTATACATTTTCTGTATAGTTAAAAATATTGGATCGCTGATTATTTTGAATTTTTGCTTCTGCTATCTCATCAAAAAATAAAAATTCATTATCCGAAACCACCCGACTAAGCTTACCTCCGATTCCGAATTGACCACCAGCTAATGGTTGCTCATAATCTGTTTTTAAAGTATAGATATCAATATTAGTTTCTGGTTCAATGATATTTATTACTTCGGTTAAAAGGGTATCTAAGTTTTCGTTGTAATATCGATTGGGAGAAAAGCGTTCAGAATCATTCTTGTACTTTCCATAATCCAAATCAATATTTAGTCCTTTCCCTTTAGCAATATCGTACTTGTAATTGATGTTAAACGTATTGCTCGAATTGGTAGCTTGGTTGACACTGTTATTAACTAAGACAGAGTCAATGTTGTTAATATCAGAAAGTTTGGAAATTTTGATAATGTTGTCTCCATTGTTTCCACCATTGTCATTGTTACCGGAAACTAGAAAACCTATCGTATGTTTTTTCCCTATAAAGAAATCGGTACCTATTCTGTAATTGGTACTGAAGGTATTCCAAGTTGTGTTATTTATTTCATCGAGAAAAAGTCCATTTTGTCGCGCTTGAAAGATCATGTCATTGAAGGCGGTCATATCTCCCAAACCAGCATTCCCGAAAATATTGAATTTTTTAGTTCTGTAATTTCCTGTTCCGGAAAAATTATATCTGCTGTGGCGACCTTGTGAGTAGGAGCCACTTAATGAACCATTCGCTCCAATGCCTTTCTCGCGCTTTAAGCGAATATCCACGATCCCCGCATTTCCTTCCGCCTCATACTTCGCTCCAGGATTCGTGATGATGTCGATTCGATCAATTTGCTCAGCTGGAAGATTCTTCAAATAAGCAGCCAAGTCTGCACCACCCAAAGGCAATGGTTTTCCATCAATGAAAATCCGTACACCAGATCTTCCGAGGACACTTACATTGTCATTATTGTCAACAGTAACACCAGGGGCTTTTCTTAATAAAGAAAGTGCTTCTTCGCCTACGCTGTTGATCGTTCCTTGAACATTAAAGACAGTTCGATCGGGTTTTATTTCTACAATGGCACGAGTGGTGGTAACAGTAACCTCTGCAAGATCAGTTCCTCCCACTGCAAATTTCAAAACACCAAGGTCTAGAACGGTATCATCTGAAATAGCTAAGTCGGGTCTGACAATATCTGATAGTCCAACATAAGTGGCTTTTAGAAAATAATTGCCAGCTGGAATTCCTTGGATGGCAAAAATGCCTGAATCGTCGCTGGTTTCAACCTTTACTAAACTGCTGTCAGAAGAATTATAGATGGATACATTAGAATAGATGACTGCTTCGGATTGATCATCCTGCAGTTGACCTTTGATTTGTCCATTTTGAGCAGAGAGCTGAGCAGAAAATAGGAATATCAGTAAGCCAAGTGTTAAATAGTTACAAGTTTTCAATTTAATAGGTTTTGAGGGGTGGGTCGTATGTTTCATAGAAAAATAATAACCGAATTAATTTAAGGCAAAGGTAAGTTTCAAACCAGTTAAAGCGGCATTTTTTCGATAAAAAGGGAATTTTACTGGTTAAGAGACTTAGTACAATTAAGCTAACGACCTAAATAAGTTTAGGTTCATATAAAAGACCTTATTTAGAATTATTGTTGAAAAACCCTTTTTAAGAATTGTACAGTCGACTAAAGTCTTAATTTTTTTTCGACAAAAGAAAAAGTCCTCAAATTTATGGCCTGGAGATACTGAATTTTCGAATCCAAACATCTTTCAAACCATTGCCTTTTGAGCAGGTAAAACCGGCAAATAGATAATTTCCTTGGTTATCTTCAATCATAGAAAAACTTTTATCATCATCCTTTTCCGGAAATACATGTTGCCATAAAACTTCTCCATCGCTATTGAGACAAATTGTCCAAACGTCTCTGCTCGTATCAGTTAAAGGCTGTTGATTATCATCTGCTTGGGTGTGATATCCTGTGATTAATAGGACTCCGTTTCTAGATTGAAATCCAGCAACGCCTCCATCAAAATCACTAAACCCCTTTTTGCTTTTTACAATAGACTCATCGAAATCAAATTTATTTAAAAGGCGATCCCAAATTATAGTACCGTCTTGAGTTATATTAAAAACCCAGAGGCTAATTCGACCCTTTGGTTTATCATAATATTCCCCAACCACTATCAACGTTCCATCCTCCCTTTCAAAAATATCCAACCCGTCATCTCCTCCAATACCGCCCAAAGCTTTATCCCAAAGAAACTGACCATTGGAGTTCGTTTTGACTAACCAAAGGTCTGTAGCTACTCTTTTTTTACCATGATATAAACTATTTCCAACTGCAAGGTAACCGCCATCCTTTGTAGCTACCAC
>CALGJW010000339.1 GCA_937930025.1 uncultured Saprospiraceae bacterium
CTTCTGTAGAAGTTGCAATTTCAGCCCCAGCTTCAGAAAATCTATGATCTAAATAGTTTGCTTTTTCACCAGCTCCTGATTCGATTACTACTCGATGGCCGTGATTAGTCAGTGTTTCTATGGAAGCAGGAACGAGCGCTACCCTGTTCTCAATTTGTGTGGACTCTTTAGGGATACCTATGAAAAGTTTATTCGGTTTCCGTTGTAGCTGAAGCATTTCTGTCTTGGGAGACATCAATTCGTCAGTAATGCTTTTCGGTATTGAAACTTTTCTTTTCTCGCTCATCAATATGTTGGTGACTGTTATATCAAATTACTGCTAAAAACCTTGCTATCAAAAATATAAACAATTTAGCTCAATTTGTTGACAACTGCTCCTATTTTAGGCATTAGGAGAAGCTTACAAAAATAGGATTTTCCGACTCGAAATGTTAAGGATTTCAATATTAATTTTAAGCACGTTTTCTGGCCACAATGGTTCAATTACCTCTGGCCACTCAATTAGGCAAAAATTGCCGCTATCCAGATACTCTTCTATTCCTATGTTGAGCGCTTCATCAAGGTCTTTTAATCGATATAGATCCAAATGATAAATAGTCCCTTTTGAACTTTTGTATTCATTCACTAATGAAAAAGTTGGGCTAGTAATTTCATCTGAGCTTCCCAATTCTGCACAGATTGCCTTTATCAAACTTGTTTTACCTGCACCGAGATCCCCAGAGAAGACCCAAATCCTTCGATCCGAAGCAAATTCCAACAGCGTTCTTGCCATTTTCGGCAATTTTCCCACTTCATTTATTATCTGTTCCACTGTACAAAGATAGCCCAAAATTGAGGAGTGTTTATTCCAAATTGAGGGAAAAAGAACCATCCGAAATCAATATTATTGACCAGTCTGAAAAAATATTTAACAAACAGGAAAGGTGCGTCGATATAACAATTTATTTTAATGATTAAAAGTAGAAAAATCAAAGCCATGCTAATCATTCTTTTTAGGTCTTTTATTGGGTCAAATTGATTTATTGTGTTGAAACCATATTTTAATCGGGATATGTCTTAAAAACAGTAGATTTTAGAGGAAAAAATAGGCGATTTAAGTACCCAAGGGGGTTTCATTTAGCGCTATGAATTTCGTACATTTGCAGCATGGAATTAAATGAAAATGAAGAAGTAAAAAAGCCGAATTCCGGAGACTATAATGCGAGTAATATTCAGGCGCTCGAAGGCCTGGAAGCAGTGCGAAAAAGACCCGGTATGTACATCGGTAGCACCGATGCCAAGGGATTACATCATTTGGTTTGGGAAGTAATTGATAACTCAATAGATGAGCATCTTGCGGGACATTGTAAGAAGATAACCACAACCATTCATAAAGACAATTCAGTCTCTGTACAAGACGATGGTAGAGGGATTCCAACAGGCATGCATGAAAAGCTGCAGAAGTCTGCTTTAGAGGTTGTAATGACTGTTTTACACGCAGGTGGAAAGTTCGATAAGGATACGTATAAAGTATCGGGTGGATTGCACGGTGTGGGTGTTTCCTGTGTTAATGCATTATCTGCTGAATTAATAGCCACAGTTCATAGAGATGGTAAGATTTTCCAACAAACCTATAACGAAGGGAAACCGCAGAAGGATGTTGAGCAAATTGGTGAAACTGACATTCACGGAACCATTATTCGCTTTACGCCTGATTCTACTATTTTCGAAAGCTTAGAATATAGATGGGATACGCTATCTGGAAGAATGCGTGAATTGAGTTATTTGAATTCTGGCTTGATCCTAGAGTTAATAGATGAACGTGCTAAACTAGAGGATGGCAAATTCAAGATGGAGACTTTTTTCTCCGAAGGGGGACTTAAGGAATTCGTTGCTTATCTGAATACTGGAAAAACCAGTTTAATCCAAGAGGCTATCCATGTAAAAGGTAAAGAAGATAATGTGGAAGTAGAAGTGGCTCTTCAGTATAATACTACCTATACTGAAAGCTTATTCTCTTATGTAAATAATATTAACACTCGGGAAGGTGGAACACATGTTCAAGGTTTCCGAAGAGCTGTCAATAGATTATTTAAAGCTTATGGTGAGGATAATGGCTACTTCAAGAAATTAAAATTTCCAATTGCTGGAGAGGATTTTAGAGAAGGTTTGACAGCCGTTATTTCGGTGAAGGTACCAGAACCTCAATTTAAAGGCCAAACCAAAGGAGAACTTGGTAATTCAGAGGTTACGGGAATCGTTTCTAGAGTTGTTGGAGATGTGCTGACTCATTATTTGGAAGAAAATCCACAGCAAGCGAAAAGAATAATTGACAAAGTAATTATTGCGGCTACCGCCAGACATGCAGCGCGGAAAGCGCGTGAGATGGTTCAGAGAAAGAATGTGCTGACTGGAAGTGGGTTACCTGGGAAATTATCTGATTGTAGTTCGAAAGATCCAGTGGATTCAGAAATATTTTTAGTTGAGGGAGACTCGGCCGGAGGTACAGCCAAGCAAGGAAGAGATAGAATGTTCCAAGCCATATTACCATTGAGAGGAAAGATCTTGAATGTAGAGAAGGCGATGGAACATAAGATCTACGAAAATGAAGAGATCAAGAATATGTTCACCGCTTTAGGCGTGAGCATTGAAGAAAAAGACGGAGAGCGAGCATTGAATATTGAGAAATTAAGATATCATAAGATCGTTATCATGTGTGATGCCGACGTCGATGGTAGTCACATTGTTACTT
>CALGJW010000340.1 GCA_937930025.1 uncultured Saprospiraceae bacterium
AAATAACTTTCAAATGATGCGTCTCTTCCCGCGTAACAAACGAAATCGCTAAACCTTCAGATTCCGCTCTTCCGGTCCGTCCTACTCTATGCACAAAGTCCTTCGGCGAACGTGGTCATTCATAATTGATCACATAAGGGAGTTCATTAATATCGATCCCTCGAGAAATCAAATCCGTTGCGACTAATACTTGCAATTCTCCAGATTTGAATTTTCGCAGCGCTTCCATTCTAGCAGATTGACTTTTCTTCCCATGGATAGGTAAAGCTTGAATGCCATTTTTACTCAACTTTCCAGCAACCTTATCCGCCTTGAGCCCCGAGGAGGTAAATACCAAAACTTGCTGCATATTTTTTTCACGAATCAAATGCCTTAGTAGAGGACCTTTGCGATCATCAGAAACGAAGTAACCCATTAAATTGATTAAGGATATACCTCCCTCTTTTTCTTCTATCTCAATGACAACTGGATCGGACAGTAATACATTTTTGATTCCTGTTAATTGATCGCTTAAGGTCGCAGAAAACAACATATTCTGTCTTTCCTTTGGCAACAATCGAAATATCTGCTCCATTTCCTTTTGGAATCCCAAATTCAACATTTTGTCTGCCTCATCTAGCACTAAGATTTTCACTTTTGAAAGTTCGACCGCGTTAGATTTTTGTAGGTCTAATAATCGACCAGGGGTGGCGACTAAAATTTCTGCTCCGTAGACAGCTTTCATTTGAGGGTTAATAGAAACTCCACCATAAATAGCTATGGCTCTAACTGCCCGAGGAAGTTCGTAGGCTATTTCTTTGAACACACCTACCACTTGAATTGCCAATTCTCGCGTTGGCACTAGAACTAAAACTTTCGGTTGTCTATTTTTTTCAACTGGCTTAGTATGTTGTAATTTATTTAAAATTGGCAGTACAAAACTGGCCGTCTTGCCCGACCCTGTTTTTGCGATGCCTAAAATATCTCCGCCTTTCATAGCCACAGGAATGGATTCGGTTTGAATAGCTGTTGGGGTTTTGTACCCCATGGATGTTACAGCTTCTACTATTGATGGAGTTAGATTGAATTCAAGAAAGGACATATAGAAGAATATTTGAAAATTTTTACGAGGCAATAATCTTCCTCAATGATAGTGAAATTTGAGCCATCTGTCACTAGCATTAATCAGTATTGGCGAAATACCTAAATTTAAAAATGGATAGCTCCGTGCACCCTAAGAATCATAGAATAAGAATTGGAAATATTTTTATACATAACTCAACTTTCTGTACAATGAAATGTTCCTTTGACAATGAATAAGCAGAATCTTCCCTCTAAAGTTTGTGTGGTATGCCTTCGTCCGTTCAATTGGCGAAAAAAATGGGCAAAAGATTGGGAAAATGTAAAATATTGCAGCAAAAAATGCATCAGAAATAAATCCAATGCCTAAAGCGGTTAATTTAATATTCCCTCATCAACTGTTTGAAAAAAGTCCTTTACTGGAAAACGGTAATGAGACCTATCTCATTGAAGAATATCTATTTTTTCAACAATACAATTTTCACAAACAAAAGATCTGCTTCCATAGAGCTTCTATGAAATACTATGAAGCATTTCTAAAGAAAAATAAAATCTTAGTACATTATATAGCATCAAAAAGTGATCAATCAGATATAAGAAAATTCAGTCAGGAAATAAAAGAAAAGGGCATCACCAAAATAGTTGTAATAGATCCAACGGATTATTTACTTGAAAAGCGTATTCGAAAAATAACTGATGGAATTGAACTAGAGATTTATGATAATCCTCAATTCTTAAATACTACCGAGGATTTATCCACTTTTTTCAATCCAGACAAAAAATCATTTTTTCAAACTACATTTTACAAGCAACAACGAAAGGAAAGAAACATCTTGATGGATGGGGATAAGCCCAAAGGAGAAAAATGGACGTTTGACAAAGAGAATCGCAAGAAATATCCAAAAGGGAAAAAACCTCCGACTGTACTCTACCCTAAACCATCGAAAAATTGGAAAGAAGCCATCCATTATGTTGAAGAAAAATTTAGTGCAAATATTGGAAGTTTAAATCAAGCGCAATACTATCCTATTACCCATACCGAGGCGCAACAGTGGTTCAAACAATTCCTTACTTTTCGATTTCATGACTTCGGTGCTTATGAAGATGCAATCTTAAAAGAACATATTACGCTCAACCATAGTGTACTTTCCCCTTTACTTAATACGGGATTACTTTCTACTAAATATGTAGTAAGCGAAAGTTTAATATTTGCGGAAAAAGAAGACATCCCCATCAATTCAACCGAAGGATTTATCAGACAAATAATTGGTTGGAGAGAATTCATTAGAGGCATGTATCAATGCAAAGGAACATATTCCCGAACCACCAACTTTTGGAAATTCGACCGAAAAATACCTGCTAGTTTTTATGATGGCACCACGGGAATTGAACCAATTGATGATACGATAAAAAAGGTTATTCAGACCGGGTATTGCCATCACATTGAAAGACTTATGATATTAGGTAACTTCATGTTGCTTTGTGAATTTCATCCAGACGAGGTTTACCAATGGTTCATGGAATTATTTATTGACGCTTACGACTGGGTTATGGTCCCCAACATATACGGTATGAGTCAATTTTCGGATGGAGGCACCTTTGCCACTAAACCTTATATAAGCGGTTCAAACTACATTCATAAAATGAGTAACTACAAAAGAGGAAACTGGGAGGAAATATGGGATGGTTTATTCTGGAGGTTTATCGATAAACAGCAAGTATTTTTCAAATCGAATCCTAGACTATCAATGATGGTACACCTCTGCAACAAAATGGAATCGGAAAAAAAGAAAAAGCACCTAGCAATTGCCAATAACTTTTTATCAACTCTTACTTAGTGCAGATTCGAAAAATTAAACATTAATGGACCGATACTCATCGAGGTCTACGATTTAATTGCATTAATTACAATCCGATAGACCCTTTGTTCGTACTCATAAAATGGGCTTAGAAATTTACGAACTAATAAGCCTACATTGTCAAATAGTATTCTAACGTAAGCGCTTTACGCTCTAATGGCTTGTTATAAAAATTAAACATGAAAATATTATTGACAGGAGCAACCGGTTATATTGGAAAGCGGTTATTACCCATTTTGGTAGAAAAAGGGCACAAAGTTGTTTGTTGCGTTAGAGATGTCAATAGATTTAATCCTTCTAATTCGCTTAAACCTTATTTAGAGATCATCGAAGTAGATTTTTTGGAGGAATCCTCCTTGGCCAAAATACCTTTAGATATCGATGCGGCCTATTATCTAATTCATTCCATGTCCTCCACGTTGGATTATCAAAAATTAGAGGAGGACTCCGCCATTAATTTTAAAAATGCAATTCTTAAAACAAAAGCCAAACAAGTAATATATCTTAGTGGAATAGTTAATGAGGACGAACTATCCGATCATTTAGCATCCCGTAAAAATGTAGAACGCATTTTAAGTGGACAGCGGTTTAGTCTAACTGTGCTTCGAGCAGGAATAATAATAGGCTCGGGAAGTGCATCTTTTGAAATCATCAGAGATCTAGTGGAGAAATTGCCAATTATGATAGCCCCTAAATGGCTAAATACAAAATGCCAGCCCATTGGCATTAGAGATGTAATTAGTTTTCTGGAAAAATCATTATTAAACGAAAAGGTCTATAATCAAAATTTTGATATCGGCTGTCCAGAGATCATTAGCTATAAAGATATGCTGTATAGATTTGCCAAATTCCGAGGATTGAATCGACGCATTTACATCGTTCCAGTCATGACCCCGAAATTATCTTCTTATTGGCTATACTTTGTAACATCCACTTCTTATCGTCTAGCGGTTTCATTAGTGAACAGTATGAAAATCGAAGTTATATGCAGGGATCAAAAAATTAATGAATTACTAAATATACATCCAGAAGGTTATGAAAAATCATTATTCAACGCCTTTGAAAAAATTGAAAATAATCAAATTGTTTCTAGCTGGAAAGATGCACAGATAAGTGGAGTAAAATTCTTTGATATTAGTGATTTCATAGAGGTTCCGAGTTTTGGTTGTTTTAAAGACAGGCGAGAGAGGGAGATAAAAAACAAGGAAAGCAGTATTAATAAAATTTGGAGTATTGGAGGAAGTACTGGTTGGTACTACGCCAATTCTTTATGGAAATTAAGAGGTTTTGTTGACAAACTTTTTGGAGGCGTGGGGCTCAGAAGAGGTAGAACCAATGACAACAAATTAGAATCAGGAGATGCCCTTGATTTTTGGCGGGTTTTATATGCTAATAAAGCCGAAGGGCGATTGTTGCTTTTTGCAGAAATGAAAGTTCCAGGTGAGGCTTGGCTCGAATTTAAATTTGAAAACAATACGCTCATCCAAACTGCTACTTTTCGTCCAAATGGAATTTTGGGTAGAATGTACTGGTATGCAGTTTTACCTTTTCACGGATTGGTATTTAGCGGTATGATAAATGAGTTGGCGGCGGAAACAATAAATAGTTCAAATTAAAAAGAAAATTCATATTCTAATTTTCTAGAATAATTATCCGATAAATCTTTCGTTCCTAGCGACTAGTAACCAGTACCTTTCGCCATACATTCGTCTCTAGCACCAAGCGACCAGAACCCAGAACCCAGTTCCAAAAAACGCTGCCAGCACTACCAACTTTATTCCCTTTTGTAAACCTTCTGTCATACTCGAACAATTCAGTCAACTAAAAAATTTTAAGCCTGTTACCCTCCCAACATTCACAATTCTAAAATCAATTTATGAGATCTACTATGTTCAGTAATTATTCAAAATGGTTAGTAATGCTTTTACTACCGATGTTCTTTGCTTCTTGTTCCAACGATGATGAGATGGAGCCAGATCCACCGACACCAATGTCTATTGTAGAAATAGCTAGTGCAGACGCGCAATTTAGTACACTAGTGGCCGCTTTAACTCAGGCAGATCTAGTAACAACATTAGAAGGTGACGGTCCTTTTACAGTGTTTGCACCAACGAATGCTGCATTTACAGCTGCCGGTATTGACTTGGCAACGATTTCTAAGGAAGCATTAACAGAAGTGCTGTTATATCATGTATTAGGTGCAAAAGTTAATGCAGCAGATATTGCTGATGGACAAACTTATGTTACTACAGCTTCTACTAACGCAGATGGAGATCAATTCTCTATGCTAGTTGAAAAGGATGCAGGAAATGTTTCATTGAACGGAACAGTAAATGTTACAACTGCCGATGTAGATGCGACTAATGGAGTAATCCATATTGTAGATGCAGTTTTATCACCACTAACTGTAGTTGGCCATGCTGTTGCAAATCCATCGACTTTTAGTTCTTTGGTAGCTACTCTAGGAGCTGCCTCTGGAGACTTAGTGAACGTATTAAGTGGTGCCG
>CALGJW010000341.1 GCA_937930025.1 uncultured Saprospiraceae bacterium
CTAGCAGCTAACTCATAAGTTCCTTGAGGTAAAGCGGGAGCTGTATTATTGTCTCCGTCATATCTGAGTGTAGAGTCCGTAGGATCGTCGTCATTGTTACAGGCGGAAAGGCTTAAAATGCCAATAAGGAAAAGCAGAAGGGAGTATTTCATATCGAATTTGATTTGTATACTGTCAAAGGTAAGATTTTATGGAATAGGAAGTTCTTAGGAATTTGCTAAAAATGTAGAATCTTCGTTAATGAGTTCTTAAAAAGTTTGTGGCGCGTCCATTGACAATGATGGAAGACAGAGGTTCTGGGTGTTGTGGAAAATTAAGACGGACTAATAATAATATTATTTAGCTCCAAAAAACTGGTCAGTGGGAAGATTGGTTTGAGCATAGGTTAATGTACATTTTAGAAAAGTGAGTTTAAATGCAACTATGGTTTAGCTTGCAACTAAATTATAGTTGCATCTACATGAAATAAGTTATAAATTTGGAATATGAGTCAGCTTGAGAAACTGAATGCTAAGTTAAAGGATCTCAATAAAATTCTAAAGTACACTGAATTAAAGAAATTGTTGCGAGGTTTAGGCTATGAGGAGTCAACCAAAGGAAAAACTTCTGGATCGAGAGTGGCATATATTAATAAAGAAATTTCTCATATTATAAGCCTTCATAAACCACACCCTGGAAATGAACTAAAACGATATGAGAAACAATATGTATTAACGGAACTTACTAAAATGGACTTAATATGAATAATTTACTGCAATACAATAATTTTTTGGGTTCTGTTAGTTTTTCGTCTTTAGATGATGTTTTTCACGGAAGAATAGAAGGAATTAATGATTTAGTAACTTTTGAAGGTTCATCAGTAAAGCAATTAAAAAAAGCATTTAAAGATGCTGTAAATGACTATCTGATTTTATGTAAAGAGATTGGTAAGGATCCTTATAAATCCTTTAAAGGTTCTTTTAATGTCAGGGTGAGTGAAGAGTTGCATTCAAAGGCTTATAGGCAGGCACTTGTAGAAAATATCTCATTGAATCAATTTGTTAAAGAAGCCATTGTCTTGAAATTATTAGAGTCAAGTGAACAAAATGGTCTAGTCAAAAATAAATCAAAACTAGAAGCGTCTAAAGGTAGAAAGACTTCCGTCAAGAGAAAAATAGCTACTGATTTCGGGGAATATGGTGCTTTAAAATCCGATCATCAAATCTTAGTTTCAAACCATCCAAACATAGCTAAGGAAGGATCTACTTATAAAAAGACAACAGCTAAAAGTAAATCTGCGGCAAAGAAATCGGCTCCTAGAAAAAGAACTGCTAGCAAAAAAACAACAGCTAAAAAATCAACTCCTAGAAAAAAATAGATCCTCCATTGAAAAACAACTACCAAGAAACGCACAACACCTGGAATAAAATCGCCCTACTCTATGAAGAACACTTCATGGATCTAGCACTTTATAATGACACCTACCATCAATTTTGCGAATTACTTTCAAAATCAAATGCTTCCATTCTTGAGATAGGTTGTGGTCCTGGAAACATCACCCGCCAGTTGTTGGCACTAAAACCCAACTTGAAGATATTAGCAACGGATGTTTCGCAGAATATGGTTGATTTGGCACAACAGAATAATCCGGGAATTACGGTTCAAGTTTTGGATTGCAGGGATCTGGAAATATTCAGCGAGCCATTTGAGGGAATCGTTTGTGGCTTTACCATTCCCTACCTGGCCAAAATTGATGTCTCCAAACTGCTTGCGAATTGTGCTAAATTGTTAACTGTTGATGGTATTTTATACTTAAGTTTTGTAATCGGAAATTATGAAGATTCCGGATTTATTACTGGAAGTTCTGGAGATAGAACTTATTTTTATTACCATGATTTCCAAACCATACAGCAGGATATCAAATTGAACAATATGGTTATTATTGAACGGAGCGATAAGGAATATAAGAAGGCGGATGGTACGCTGGAGATTCATACGATTTTAATGGCTAGAAAACTTTGATAGTCTGTCGTAAACTATCACTTATAAATTTCCCCAAACGCTCCTCGAATCTCGGGAAATCTAAACTCAAATCCTTCCTCCATTAATCTCAAAGATTTACAATACCTACCATACAAAGCTAATTCTGGATCCGTTCGCATAAAATATCTAGCACCAATTTGAGCCATCCATTTTGTTGCTGGAAGACCAACAGGAATTCCCATGGCTTTCCTCATCTCTTGCATAAATGTTTTGTTGGAAACTGGGTTTGGTGCAGAGGCAATATAAATTCCTGACATAGAGGTATTGGTAATGGCAGCTTCAAATAATCTATTCATGTCCGCTTCATGTATCCAACTAATTCCTTGTTGTCCGCTGCCTACAGTTCCACCTAAGCCTAACTTTGTAATTTTCTCTAATCTTGTCAAAGCGCCTTTTCCTTTTCCTAGTACAAAACTAGTTCTTAGCACTACTTGTCTAATTCCTGGAATCGTCGAATCGAAATATGCTTTCTCCCAAGCCTTGGCAACTGTTGGAGCCAAACCATAGCCATAGGAAGAATCTTCGGTACAAATCAAATTTGGTGGATCTCCATAGATATGTGCAGTTGACATTTGAACCCAAACTTTAGGAAAGGATTTTATTGCCTTTAGCGCTTTACCTAAAACTAAAGTGGCCTCGACTCTAGATCTAAGAATCTCATCACAGTGGTCAGGCGTTTTAATACAATCTACTGTTCTACCGACTAAGTTCACCAATGCGAACGAATTTTCAAGCTGATTTACCCAGTCTCCCAAGGTACGCCCATCCCACTTAACGTGTTCGTGTATAGTATTAGATTTGGGAGCATTCCTTGAAATCAACAATATTTTAAAACCGAGATTGGACAAATGATCTGCCAGGTTCATACCGAGAAAACCCGTGCCCCCTGCTATTACAATTTTTTTCATAAGTCTTTCGCTTAATTAGTCTACTCATTAAACAGTTTAAGCGCAGTAAAGTTATGGGAAAATCATTGATATATGTCAATGATCCCTTATGACTCCCGATCATTTTTGCCAAGAAAGTATTTAATTGAGCTCTAGGAAAAGGTATTTTCAAAAAATTGAATTCAGTCAAGGAATTATTCATGAAGCTATGTAAGAAGAATGTTTTTATTCAACAAGGAATGAGTATATTTAGGCGTCCAAATTATCCGTATACTCTATTCAAGGGTTCATAGATAAAACATAGTTTTATTAGTTCATTAATTGGTGCAGTTGAAAGATGAGAGGTTTACATAAGGAAATAAATGGATCAAAAGCTTTAGTAGTGCAAAAATGGAATATTACAGAATATGAATACAAATATTAAAAAGAACAGTCTACTTAAGTATAAATTGGAATATCACTCCACAGTACGGAGAAGTTATTTGCTTTCCATATTACTGATCTTTGGATTGCTTGCTAGCCAATCTCTTAATTCGCAAGATTTGATTGAAAAAGAAATTCTTACATGCTCAAATGATTGTGTACAAATTGGAAAAGAGCAAGTTAAGAAAAATACATATAGCTGGGTTTTAAATGGTTCAGGATTAGAAAAACAAACCCCGACAATAGAAATTTGCAAACCCAAAAATGGTGATTACTATACTTTGAGAGAAATTACCAAAAATGGGAAATTAGTGAAGGATACCAGGTATAAAATTGTAGTGCGGAATCAGAAAAACATCAAGATAGCGCCAATCGACCCTTGCGTCCTAAATGGTGAACCAGCAAGCGTAACTGTTATTGGTGATTATAAAAAATATAAATGGTCAACTGGGGAAACTAGTAAATCTATAATCGTTAATTCTGATGAACCTATAAAAGTAGAAGTCGTCGATGAAAACAATTGCTTGATTAGCAGAAAAATAAAGATTAAAAAGGAAGCCTCCAATGATATAAGGAAGAAATTGCTAAAGGAAGGATTCCAAGAAATTCCGATTGAAATTATTAAAAAAAATAAGAAAGGTGAATAGTAAAATTCCTTTTTCAATTGAAATAAAATGAAAATAAATGCTCTCCTACTCTTCCTAGTTTGCTTATTTCTACAGTCAGGAAAAACTCAAGAAAACAATAATTCAATTGATTTAGTTTTTGGAGTTGATTTTAGCAATAGAAACTTAAAGCTAATAGAAGAAGGAAATAGCCGCTCTATGTCAATCATTGATCTAAGAGAAGGTTTGGAAAGACCTAGCATCAATTTTGGAAGAATAGGTTTTAATTTTAATCAATTGGTTTCAAAGCAATTCATATTAAAAACAGGTTTAAGATATGCCAAAATAGGCTACGAAACTAAAGAAATTATGCCTATTGGCATAAACCAATGGACTACGGATAATACACTTCAACAGAAATGGATTCGATTCAAATATCAATACCACTTTTTAGAATTGCCACTAATGCTTAGATATAAAATTGGATCCAAAAAATTAAGCCCATTTATAGAAGCAGGAATTAGTGCTAATTATTTTATTGGAACAAATACCAAAAGTATAGATGAATTCGGAAAAGAAAATGGGGATTTTGACGAATTGACGGAATATCATAAAATTAAACTAGTAGGTCTAATTGCCTTGGGCATGGATTATATCTTAAATACCAAATACGATCTCTTTTTTCAAATTAATTCTAGATATCATTTTACTGAAACTGTAAAAGCTGATACACCTATTAATGAAAATCTCTATGAACTTGGAATTGAGATTGGCGGGAGGTATAAATTTTGAAATTTGTTGTGATTCAAAGAATAAATAATGAAATCGTAACCTTTCTTCCCTACGATTCGAAAATATTAATCCTTAATGAAATATACTTCTACCTAATGAATATTTCAATATACCGACTATCTTAACGATCCGATAATCCTCAGCGCCTCCCGACACCTGTTCTCAATTTTATCATACTCCCCATTGGCCACTGCTTCCTTGGTGATCAACTTCGACCCCATCCCGACGCAGGTTACCCCGGCGTCGAACCAGCCTTTTAGATTTTCTTCTGTTGGAGAAACGCCACCGGTGGGCATGATACTCGTCCAAGGCTGAGGACCTTTGATAG
>CALGJW010000342.1 GCA_937930025.1 uncultured Saprospiraceae bacterium
TTTAACTCTAAAGCTTCTGAAGTTATAGATTCAAGTCGAGATGTTATTACTTCATTTTCGCTGTATGGCGCTAAGCCACAATACTTTAAGTCTAGCCTGCGAAAATTCGTGTTTGGGATATCTATAAAGTCGTGGATATTAGGCTTACTTCTATTTTTATTACTATTTCATCTAACATTGAGTCATTTCGGCCATGGAATTTCAGATATTAGCAATTCCAAGATTTTGATTGTTGTATTTGCACCCTTATTTCTATTGTTATTAGTTAATAATGTGCTGATTAGCAATAAGTTAGACCACTGTTTAAAATCTATATAAATGGCAAAGAAGAAGATCATTACTACTCAGGGAGAAGCTAATGAAGTAAGTAAAACGAATAAGAAGAAATTAGTCTCTACTAAGTCTAAAGGGATAAAGAGAGGTGTTAATGAATCCTCAGCGACTCGTGAGTTGGTCTTTGGCAGAGAGAATTATAAGTGGGTCGGTATCGGTTTCGCTTTGATTATGTTGGGAATGCTATTAATGATAGGTGGTTTCAATGAAGATCCTTCTCAATGGGATGAAAGCAAAATCTATGGATTCCAAAGAACGCTATTAGCGCCGATGGTTATTTTGACGGGGCTTGCAGTAGAAGTTTATGCTATTTTCAAATAATTTATATTTCGTTTTATAGATGGGCGCAATTTTAGAGGCTCTACTCTTAGGTATTGTACAAGGTTTAACAGAGTTTCTTCCAGTAAGTAGCAGTGGACATTTAGAAATCATCAAGCATCTCTTAGATGATCAAAGTGTCGCGGAGCAATCTATGATGACGACTGTTGTCTTGCATTTTGCTACAGCTCTAGCGACTATCGTGATTTTCAGAAACGATATTATCAAAATACTAAAAGGCTTATTTAGCGGTGACGGACAGAGTAGGAATTTTGCGGTTTATGTGATCATAAGTATGATTCCCGCTGTTGTTATTGGGTTGCTGTTTGAAGACATCCTAGAGACATTTTTTCATAGGAAAATTGTTTTAGTCAGTTTCATGCTCATCCTGACGGGCTTTCTGTTATTGATTTCTGAAAGAACAAAATCGACTACAAAACCTATCGGATTTGTAAGTGCTCTCATTATTGGAATTAGTCAGGCGATAGCTATGATTCCTGGTATATCTAGATCAGGAGCGACTATATCGACTTCCCTATTATTGGGTGTAGAAAGAACTGAAGCCGCTAGATTTTCTTTTTTGATGGTGATTCCATTGATATTTGGAAAGATAGCTAAGGACGTTCTATCAGGGGATTTGGTGCAGCACATGGAGTCTCCAATCTACTTATCAGTGGGCTTTTTGGCAGCATTTTTCACGGGGCTATTTGCTTGTACAGCGATGCTTAAAATTGTCAAAAATGCTAAGCTCAGTTATTTCGCATTTTATTGTTTTATAGTTGGAATAACGATTATCGGTTATTCTTTTATAACCTCTTAATAGGCCATGGTTACGATTACTAAAGACACAGATGTAAGTAATATAAATTTTGCTGAAGGGGCACTGATATTAGTAGATAAACCTTTGGGCTGGACTTCTTTTGATGTGGTTAACAAAATACGTTTTCCGCTAAGAAAGAAATATGAAAAACGCCGGAATTTGAGGCAATGGATTATCAGTGACATCATTCGTTCCATTGATATACGCACCACTGAAAAAGAAATGAGACAGTGTTCCAAATTTTACTTTAAAATTCCATTCCACACCTGTCATAGTTGCTTTACCAATGTTTTGCCATTGGACAGAAGCGGTACTATCGAAAGTGATGTTTTCCTGAACAAATAAATCAGAAAGGAAGTTTTGGTAAAAATTAACACCAGCTGATATTTTGTCATTGTCAAATTTTGCACCCAATTCATAAAAGACTCCTCTCTCAGGATTTAAGTCAGGATTGGGAACTAAGAATCCTTGGCCTACAGCAGTAAAATGGTATTTGGAAAACAGATCAGTGCCACGGAAAGAATTCGCCACATTAGCTGTTAAACTCAAGTCGTCCGTGGCTTTAAATTTAATTCCTAAATTACCTGAAAAAGCATTGTCGCTATCACTTTTATTGTCATCATTATAAATTTCTGCAATCGCTGGAATGTCAAAAGGAGCATCTTCTATACTTGTGTTTACATTGTCAAATCTTGCCGCCAAAAGTAAATTTAGTTTTTCACTAACTTGAATTTCCTCGATAGCAAAGATCCCAATTGTACTAGAATAACTGTCCGGTTGAATTTGTGTAAAAGGCCTGTTGATTTCATTGACCATTACGCCCATTGGATTGAAAATTTTAATATTCAAATCTCTATGTGTTCCAATGCGATGTTCTCGCAAATAATCTAAACCAACCGTAAGTTTTGCTTTTTCATTGTGTCGAATTGTGCTGAAAAATTTTGCACCCATAAACGGAACATCCACATCCAGTTTTGCAGTAATCATCCGATTGGTATTCGTCGTCATTGGGAAATAGATGTTCGTGATTTGGTCAATATGCAAATCCTGCTTTTTCAAAAACACTCTGGCTCCAATAGACTCTATTTTGTCAGAAACATTTTTTGCATCATAAGCTAAGTTGATTGCCGTTTGTGTGTCTGGTGCAAATCTCCTATCAACTCTCGGAGGACCCGGTGCACCCAATCCTCCTGGGAAGCCTACATTGTCATTTTGAAAATATTTTCCACTCAATTCAATCCGTTGATTTTCAGAAAGAGAATAGCCTATATTAAAATCAATATTTTGCGATTCAAACTGACTGTTTTCAATTTCTCCATCAGGAGTCATCGTATTATT
>CALGJW010000343.1 GCA_937930025.1 uncultured Saprospiraceae bacterium
TCTATCGTGACCAACTCTCGTCACCTTGGAGCGCTTAGTCAAGCTTCAGAAAGTTTAGACGCCGTGGTGAATGGATTGACAACTGGCATCAGTGGGGATTTTATTGCGATGGATATTCGCCAGGCGATTTATCATCTCGGAGAGATTGTTGGGGAGGTTAGTACCGATGATTTGCTAGAGAGCATCTTTCGGGATTTTTGTATTGGGAAATGACCGACTGATCTTCAAGCGAAGCTTGAAGAAAATTGGCGTTGAAGCCAATTTAAGAAGGGAACCGAAAATTGATTTTTCGGGTGGGCTAGCTTACAAAGTTAAAAGTTAAACCTGTCTGGCCGCCACTCGAGATCAAAAGTGTCGAATATTCGGCGAGGGGTTTTGGGGTCGAATTTATTTGGGTCGAAAATGCAGTAATATTGGTGCTTGAAGAAAATTGGCGTTGAAGCCGGACTGAATTAAAAAGTCAAAAGTCAAATTTGTAAAGTCAAAAAGTAAACTACAAGGGCAATCACATATGTTGCCTAAACATAGAGATCTTCGTTTATTAAATTTATTTTGGTATCAATGAGAAATTACCCTTTTATTATTCTAGCCATATTGTTACTGCTATGCTATTTGCCATCTGGTTGTAATCCTGATGACTCTACTCTTACTGATCAATGTCCTCTCGATTCTATGGTATTTACCTTAATGCCAGAGGATCTAGTAGCTGTTGATAATTCAAAAGACATCAGCGCTCAATACACAGATCCCACCACTCGATATGGCCATGGCGTTCTAGGCGATCAAATTGAAGCAGGTGGATTATTGGTTAACAAAGACAGTAAAAAATATTATGTCCTGTTGGAGGAGGAATTTGTTTTTGAAGATTTGCAACCAAGGTTAGCGGATGTTGATTTAGATGGGGAACTTGAAATTATTACGATTCGAACTGCTTTAACGAAAGGTGCTAGTGTGGCGATCTATAAAATAGTCAATGAGGGCTTAGTCCTTTGGGCGGAAAGTAATTTTATAGGAACTGCTAATCGTTGGTTAAATATAGCTGCCATTTCAGATTTGGATGATGATGGAAAGGTGGAGATAGCCTGGGTACAGACTCCACACATTGGCGGAATTTTGAGAATCTTTCGAGTTGATAATGGGGAATTAAAATTTGTTGATGACATGGTTGGAGTCAGTAATCATAAATTAAATTCCAGAAATCTATGTTTGTCAGTCCTTACTGATACCCAGGGAGAAAAGCGGCTACACTTACCGACAGATTCCTTTGAGGAAGTAGTGGAATTTGAATTTTCTGATAATAAGATAACTGAATCAAGTCGTTCTAATATAGTAGTGGATTCAACTGTTCCACTTTATGAACAACTCGGCCTGGTTGGAACTAAGGTGGATGCAAGTTGCATTATTGTGCGTTAGTTGGCAACCTATGTGATTGCCCTTAAGAGTACAAAAATTCCTATTTGGATTGAATGTTGATAGCTTTGAAAATTTCGAATACTTCAAATACAAGCCCTATTATAGAAACTAAAGATTGAATTTCGGAAACCTAATATTTGTTTAGTTAAAATTTGAGGAAGGTGTAAATACAAGCAGATTAATTGTTGAATAATGAATATTACTTTGATTAGAAGAATCAAAATAATACCCTAGGACTTCCATAACCTTATAGCCCTATCGCCTACGTTCTACCACTTTCTTTTACATTATGTCACTAAGTGATACAACCTAATTTGCTTAATTATCCCTTAAAATTATTGAATCAGCGTACCCATGGGAATATATTTGCGTCTTAAATACGAACATATCAACGACCAACCTTGAAGGTCAATTTAAACACGATTTACTACAACAAGAACATGAACACTTTTACAATCGTCGAGAACATTATTAGCCCAAGTGCTGTATCTCGACTGTTATCTGGTCTAAGCCAAATCAGCAGTATTTCAAATATTTCTGTTATCCCACAACTTGGAAAGGTATCTTTTCGATTTGAAGACCGAAATATACACATGGAAGTCATTAGAGAATTGCAAAAACTTGGTTTCCCACCCAAAGGAAATAGATAATTTAAAAAGAAGCGAGAAGAACTCGTTATGCTCCGAAATTGATAAAAATTTGATGATGGATAGATTGGACACTAGGAATTATTTGGTAGAGCTCTAATTCCTAGTCCAATCATCTTCAAATTTTTAAAGAAATAGTAACGACTCCTCCCAAACTACACGCCTTAAAATTCTTTTGTTCAACCTTTAAATTTTTATAAAGCGTTGAACAGAAGAATTATCCTTAGTATTTACTCTAAAAAGGAAAGATCCACATTCCAAGTTATTCACGTTTATTTCTGACTTTTCTCTTAAAATTCCATTCCGAATAACTCGTCCCTCCATTGATAAAATTTGATACGCAGCTTCATGTATTTCAAAAGGAGCTTCAATTGATATAAATCCCGAAGACGGATTTGGAAAAATAGTAACCTGCTTTTCACTAAGATCATTTGTACTAACGGAGATATCTACATTGATTTTCACAATATTTCTACGAAGATCGAGTTCTGGAAAATCAGGATTTGTCATTTTGCAATAATAAATTCCGGCAGACGACCCATCTGTAATATCTAATTCAAGTTCGGAATCTGTAGCGTTGTCAATTAGCACATTATTATGATACCATTCATAAATTGTATTCGGATGATTATCACCAGCCTCGATAGTAATTATGCTAGGTTCAGTTACAAGAATGGTATCAAGACCTAATGTTGGATTTTGACTTGCATAGTTCACCGGAATCAATGTATCCACTACGATGTTTGGTAGTAAAGGAACCAAAGCCTCATAATTGAAATCATTTAATTTGATATTACAAACACTTAATTCAATATCCTCAAATGCTGTAATGCTTGAATAATGGTTTCCTTGAATAATAATCCTGGAGAAGGATTTCACCAAATGAGCCGGAAATTCTCCAGAAAAATTAT
>CALGJW010000344.1 GCA_937930025.1 uncultured Saprospiraceae bacterium
GGGGGCCTTTGTATTTTTGAAGAAGAAGTAGTTGTCGAGGTGCTGGTCGCTGGTCGCTAGGTAGTTTCGGGTGAGCAGGAATTTCGAGTTAAAAATGTCGAATATTTGGTGAGGGGGTTCTGGGTGCTGGGGGCTGGTCGCTGGTAGCTGGGTAGTTTCGCTTGAACAGGAATTTTGTGATTTTTATTGGGTTTCAAACTAACAGGTACTGGGGGCTGGTCGCTAGACGCTAGTCGCTGGGTTGTTTCGTGTGAGCAGGAATTTCGTGATTTTTCTAAATTTTGAATTCCAATGAAATGAAAAGGTGCTGGGTGCTAGTCACTAGGTAGTTTTGCTTTTACAGGAATTTCGTGATTTTTATTGGGTTTCAAACTAACAGGTACTGGGTTCTGGTCGCTTGGTAATTTCGGGTGAGCAGGAATTTGGAGTTAAAAAGTCGAATATATGGTGAATGGCTTCTGGGTAATTTCGAGTTACTAGTATTTCGTAGTTTTTCAATTGTCTCCGACGTAAGGAGTCCAATTGTCTAACCACGCAATTGCCTTTGGCGCAACGTCCAATATGCGTTTATTCTAATTTGTTCAATACATTTTAATTCGCTTTGCCGCATTGTGTTTCAATTGTACAATCCCATTACCATTGCCATTCAAAAAAATCACCATTTCAATTAACAAAATTCACCCTTATTTTTCTATCTTAGTTTTACCAATGAACTAAGGCATGAAACGATACTTACTAGCACTTCTTTCGATTTTCATTTTCCAATCGGCATTTGCGCAATATGAGATAATCACTACCACTGGGCAACAATGGGAATCGCTGAACATTTCGGCTAGACAATTGCCTTTTATTTTCCCAACTAAGAATGGATATATGGGCAGCAATGAAGATAAGTTTGCTGTCAAATTTGAAAACAGCACAGCAGAATGGACGAAATCTGGAGCTCGATTAATTGATAAGGAAGAGAAGGGCTTATTTTACCATTATGATATTGTCCCTAGTTATATCACAAGCAACAATCAGCCACTGAACTTGATGAAATTTTATGATGAATTTGGGATACTGGTCGAGACAGTTTCTGTTCCAAATAATTCTGATTTTGGTGGAACCTATTCACCGATTGCTGAAGATAGGGATAATGGCCTTTGGAGTTTTCATCAATTTGGGGTTACAGTTGATCAAGGACTACTATTGGTACTGCTTACGGATCAAATAACTTAATAGGCAGTACATTCAACGAATTGAAGGGTAAGCTGGATGCCTTTGGTGCCTACGAAGGTTTTTTCATGGAGCTTTTTGTTTGGGAAAAATCAGATTCTCTATTTTTCTACACAGATCTAATTGAAGGAATTACTCAAAAATTGCCGATTCCGAGCACTGGAGAAATTGAAGTAATGAATGAACGTCTGTTTTTAATTAATGATTCTACCCAAACGATTTTAGAGTTGGATGAAAATGATTTTACTTGGAAGGAGTTGGATTATCCATCTACCGAAGAAGGTAGCATCATCATCAATGGCGGTTATTTTTATTTTCAAACTGCTGAGTTCACTTACCGCTTAGATGAATTAACTTTGCAAATAGCAGACTCAGGAAGAAGTACCGCAAATCTCAACGCCGCTTTAGTTTGGAATAGTGAATCCTACATCATTCAAAATGATTGCTGGAAATTCGAGATATCTATGGATAATGGCCAAAGCTTTGCTCCAGTTATTATTCCTGAATTGCCAGGCCAATCTTATGGATTAAATATTGCTAATGGTGAGTATTTTTTATCGCAAAGATTTCGTTGCAAATTGAATGCAAATTGTGTGGAAGAATTGAATGCCCAGCTTCCTAATCAAAATTTATCTCCCCTTTTCACAACCACTAGTTACCAAAGCGGTGATACATTGCTGTTTACTAATCATGAAGGAATTTGGAGAAGTTATGATGCTGGACAGACTGTGGAAAACGTCTATCCTGTGAGTAGCAATGTAAATCAATTTGGAAATGAACAAACATTTTTCAAGCATAAGAATCTTTTTATTTACAAAAATTCATCCATTTTAGTCAGTGATGACAATGGAAGTAATTGGACCTTATTCTTTGGGAGTGATCTCTCTATTCAAAACGATGAACTTTACTTATTGACAACACAGGGGATTCTACAGGTAGACCAACAATTAAATACAGCATTAATTAGTAGTCAAACAGGTAAATTCTTGGCAGGTAAGGATAGTATTTTTTTAGTTGGAGATCAATGGGGAAAAATGTTCAAAAACTCTGACTTGGGGCAAACTTGGGAGGACAATTTGGATGTGCCTACGACAGGTCCTGTAATGGACATTTTGGATTATAGAAATTATAGCTATTACAAATCTGGAGATCTAATCTTAAACCATTTTCGAACATCGGTGTGGCATTCAGAGGTGTATATGACCCAAGATTTTGGTGAAACTTGGCATATTATGACGGCACTCCCCTACACCCCAATAATTAGTTCGAATAATCCTCCGAGTATAGAACCGCTTAGAGCAAAAGGTCCAACCTTTGGCTGGTCTGACCCTGGTGATGGATTTCTTTATGCACATAGTGGAGTTGGCGGCAGCTTTAGAACCAAATTGAGTCAATTGACTACTCCGGTGAACTCCCCAGAACTCACGCTTGCCGTCTGTGATAATACTCCTGTAATTATTAATGGAATAGTAATTGAAACTCCTGGTGACTACACCATTTCTGCTTCTTCCTCTACAGGATGTGATAGTAGTGTCTTGGCATCCATAACTTTCTTTCCAACTTACGAATTCTCCGTCGATCTAATGGCTAATGAAGGTGACACTCTCTTTGGAAATGTGCTTACATCGGACACTGTAATCACACAGTATTTCACAAGTCAATATGGATGTGATAGCAACATAGTCAACAATATTTCAGTAATCAAAACTTCGCTTTCCGAAATTGAAAATTCACCTTTAGATATTTTTCCAAATCCAACTCGAGGTATTCTCAACATTCAATCAGAAAAGAAAATTGAGCAAGTTGAAATGTTTGATCTGCAGGCAAGGCAATTGAAAATCCAATGGGCTGTTCCTAATCAACAAATGGAATTAAATCATTTAGCGAATCAAGTATATTTACTAAAAGTTATTTATTCAAATGGCGAAATTGAAATGAGGAAAATTGTTTTGAGGAAATAACAACAATTCGCTTCGCGGCAATGTAGTTCAATTTAGTTCAATTGCCTCAGGCGCAATGTCGAATATTTGGTGAGGGTAAATGGTTCTAGTCGCTAGGTCATTTCGCGTAATCAGGAATTTCGCGTTGTTTTAGTTTAAATGGGTTCTGGGTGTTTGGTCCTTGTCACTTGAAGCTGGGTAGTTTCGCTTGAACAGGAATTTCGTGATTTTTCTCGACTTAGATTTACAATGAATTGAAAAGATTCGGGGAGCTACTAAGATTCGATTCAAAATAAATTCGACCCCAGCGACCAGCACCTAGCGACCAGATCCCTAGCTAAACTGCTCAAACTTCTCCGTCGCTTCCTCCCATTTCTCCATTACCGCATCCAACTCTTTTTTCAAATTCTTATACTCCTCCATTTTCTTATCGGTATCTGGTCTACTAAAAAAATCGGCTTCAGCCATTAATAGTTCAATAGCAGCGATTTTTTCTTCTAACTTTTCAATTTTGCGTTCACTATTTTGTACTTCCCTTTGTAAACTTTTTTTGAGTTGTCGATCTTCTTGTGATAATTGCTTTTTTTCTTTCTTGGGAGCAGTGGCCGTTTTTTGTTCTACCTGACGCATATTGTCCAACTTTCTTTTTTCTAGAAAGAATTGGACATCTCCTAAATATTCATACAACTTATGATCGCGGAATTCGATAGTTCTTGAAGTAAGGTCGGTAAGGAAATCTCTATCGTGAGAAACTACAATTAGGGTACCCGCGAAGTTTTTCACGGCATTCTTTAAAATATCTTTGGATATTATATCCAAGTGATTGGTAGGTTCATCCAGTACTAGAAGGTTAAAAGGACGCAATAACATACAAGCCAGTGCTAACCGTGCACGCTCTCCTCCAGACAAAACCGAAACTTTTTTCTCTGCATCCTCTCCACTAAAAAGAAAAGCAC
>CALGJW010000345.1 GCA_937930025.1 uncultured Saprospiraceae bacterium
TCACCATATCCATCATTTGAACCTTGGGATTCCCAATTACAATCTAAAGGCCGCCCATCTAGCTTTGTATCCGCATATCAAAGATCGACTGGCTGTGCTATCCTTTTGGAAATCTTTATCGCTTTTCTCCTATAAATTGTATGATGAGGAAACTGGAAAGCTGGTACGGGTATAAGTCCTCTGATCACCTGCGTATATTTGACCTATTGAAATAAAAATCTCTTACCTTGGCGGAATAATTAGGAAGGAAATTCAACAATTCTTCATGTTATACGTACTATTATTACAGAAATAAATCAGCAATGAGTTTAGTAGAAATGAAAGTGCCGACAATCGGCGAATCGATTACAGAGGTTACACTATCCCAATGGTTAGTTGGAAATGGAGATTTTGTCAACTTGGATGACCCAATTTGTGAATTCGAGTCTGATAAAGCTACCCTAGAATTTCCAGCCGAGGCCGCAGGTAAGGTTGTTTATGTAGCTGCTGAAGGAGATGACCTCGAAATAGGAGCATTAGTTGCTAAGATCGATACTTCTGTGAAAGCTCCAACTGCAAAGGCCGCACCGACTCCCAAGAAGGAGACTGTGGTGGAAGCGGTGGCTGCTGCTCCAGTAAAAGAAAGTTATGCGAAAGGACACCCTAGTCCTGCAGCATCTAAGATATTATCTGAAAAAGGAGTTGACCCTTCTACCGTAAATGGATCGGGAAAAGATGGAAGAATTACTAAGGCTGATGCATTATCCGCAAATGGAAAGCCTGCGACAAAGGCAGCTCCAACTCCTAGCTTCACCCCAACCCCGGCTGCAGCTTTTAGTAGAACCACCTCTACTAAAAAAATGAGCCGCATGCGTAGAACAATCGCCAAGCGATTAGTGAGCGCTAAGAATAATACTGCTATGTTAACCACTTTTAATGAAGTGGATCTGACTGCAGTTATGGCACTTAGAAAAAAATACCAAGAAGAATTTGTCAAAAAGTATGGAATCAAGTTAGGTTTCATGTCTTTATTCGCTAAGGCTTGCGCCAAAGTGTTGATGGAAATGCCTGATGTGAACGCTCAACTCATTGACAACGAAATACAATACCACGACTACGCAGATATCTCAATTGCGATCTCCACGCCTAATGGATTAGTAGTACCACCTGTTCATAATGTAGAATCCTTAGGATTTCATGAAATCGAACTTAAAATTAAGGCCCTAGCGGGAAAAGCTCGAAATGGAGATCTGACTTTGGAGGAAATGAGCGGCGGAACTTTCACCATCACTAACGGAGGTGTTTTCGGATCAATGATGAGTACCCCGATTATCAACGAACCTCAATCTGCGATATTAGGAATGCATACCATTCAACAAAGACCGATGGCGATCAATGGAGAAGTAGTAATTCGTCCAATGATGTATTTGGCGCTTTCTTATGACCATAGAGTGATTGATGGTTCTACTTCAGTAACTTTCCTTGTGAAGGTGAAGCAATTGTTAGAGGATCCGCAGAAAATGTTGTTGGGGATATAATTCAATTGCCTTCGGCGCAATAATCCAATTGTCTATGACGCAATTAGTTCAATTGTCTGCAACGCAATGTCGAATAATGAATTAAACGGACATGCCAGAAATCAAGAAATCCAATAAATGATGTAATTTATTAATAAGAAATATCATATCTTTATAGTATCAACACCCCCCGGACCTCTCAACGATGTGCATTTTTGGGGGGTTTTCTGTTTTTATGCCTTAAGTAAATGGCTAAATCCGTTAAGATAAACTACGAAAAGACTCCGAAATCTTTCAGAGATCAAGTTCTTCTTTTAAAAGAGAGAAATCTAACAATTGACAACGAAGAAAGAGCTGAAAGAATTCTTGAATATATTAGTTACAACAGATTAAGTAACTATTGGTATCCATTGCTCAAAGAGCCTAAACAACTTGAAATATTTAAGGACGATGCTAAGTTCAATACAGCATTTAGATTATATCAATTTGACAGTGAATTCAGAGCCATTACTTTTCAAGCAATTGAGCAAATAGAAATTGCTTTAAGAACTCAGATAATATATCATTTCTCCCACAAATATAATTCTGGCTTTTGGTTTCAAAATCATGAAGCCTTTAAAAGTTATCCATTTTATCTCAAGCTTTTAAACAAGCTAAATACAAACACCGAAGAAACAAAACAAGAATTCATAAAAAAATATAAGGCTAAATATGTTCAGCACATTCCGCCATCTTGGAAATCATTTGAACTATTGACATTCAATTCCTTACTTTCAATTCTCAAGAATACTGAAAATTTCAAAGATTTAATTCCAATCAGTAAAAGTATTGGGTTAAATCACAAACTGCTCATATCTTGGATTGAGTCATTCGTTTATGTAAGAAATATTTGTGCTCATCATGGTAGACTTTGGAATATAAAACTGACTATAAGCCCAACATGGTTGAGATCTCCAAGACAAAAATGGATTGATAGATGGGAAAACGAAGAAAAAAATAAAGATACACACGATAAAGAATTAAAAATCTATGCAATTATATGTTGCATTATTTATTGTCTGAAGTTCATAAATCCTTATAGTAATTACGGAAAAGATATAATTTGGGTTTTAGAAAAATATAAAGAAATTGACACTAAGCATATGGGGTTTCCAGAAAATTGGAAAGATCAACCTTTATGGCTAGAAGTACTAAAGTCGGTATGAAATTAATTACAACAGAAAAAGAATACGACAAAGCACTTGATCGACTCAATGAGATTTTTGACGCATCTCCTAAATCAAAAGAAGGGCAAGAAGCAGATGTGTTGGCCTTATTGATTGAAGAATATGAAGAGAAAAATTATGCTATTGATTCTCCTGATCCAATTACGGCAATACGAATTCGTATGCAAGAAATGGAAATAAAACAAAAGGATCTTGTAGGTGTAATTGGATCGAAGGGAATCGTCTCTGAAGTTTTGAATCGCAAGCGTAAATTAACAGTAACTATGATTCGTAATCTTTCCGAAAAACTTAAGATTGCATCTCAGATTTTAATTCAAGACTACGAATTGAAGAGGTGAAGGGTATATTCAATTGTCTACGACTCAATTTGCTTCGCAGCAATAAGTTCAATTGCCTTTGGCGCAAAGTCGAAAATATGGCGAGTCGAAAACGTGTATTCAATCCACCTAAGGTCGTCAGCATACGCTATTCGGCACTTTTGACTTTTGACGTCACAATGGGTGAAGTCTGCAATTCCACTCACAATATATTCGTTCACCACATTTTCGACGCTAAAATATAACCGCTAAAAGCTCCCCCAATTTTCAATCAATTCAATTCCCAATTCGTTAAGAATCTGATAAGTAATCATTCCAAACAATAATTCAAATCCTAGACAAGTTTAGATATCCCGGAATATTATTACCCGGATAAGCACCAAATCTCTAAGTAATACTACGGATCGAAGTCAATTAGTAAGAAAAGCCAAGGAAAATGTTGTGGATACAAAAAAAAGGAAAATTAGTCCCTGAACCCCAATAAAATAAGGGCTTTTGTAAAATTACCAACTTCAAAATAGTGGAAAAAGGGCCGAACTAAGTGCAACCCTTTTAATTAAGTACCACTCTATGTAGTGCTATTGAGATACAATCTCTATTTTTGCATACACATTATAAAATAGAATCTTGTCTATTTGGTTGAAAATCAGGTAGTAAGATTCAGAAACACAACTATCATGAACTCTAATCGAACCTGGGGCATCGTTGCAGCCCTTCTAGCTCTTTTCCTCGTAATCGCTGGTCTTTGGGGATTTAGATTAAACAATGAAAAGACTGATTTAACTTCAGCTAACGCAGAATTAGAAACTCAATTTAACGACATGCTTTCATTGAAAGAAGAGCTTGAAGTTGAAGTTGATTCTATGAGCGTGGCATTCGAAGATTTATCTGTCGAAAACGAAACACTCATTAAAGAATTGAAGGACGAGAAGTCCCGCGTTTCAAGAAGAAATGTCAAGATCAAAGGATTGAGATCTGATCTTAAGTCAACTCAAGACAATGCTGCTGGAGAGATCGCTTCTTTGAAAAATCAAATTCAAGATTTGATCAACACAAAGTTCGCGCTACAAGAAAACATCACCTCTCTTGTTTATCAAAATGATTCTTTGAAAGGCGTTACTGGAATTCTTGAATCTGATTTAAGAATTGCAAAGGATGAAAACATCATGCTTAACAATTTGAACAATACGATTCAAAAGGAAGTGAGCAATCTGACATTAGCTAATTTTAAAGCATCAGCGTTTAGAGTTGAAGTTGCAAAGAAAAAAGCAACGAAAGTTACCTCTAAAGGAAGACGTGCAAAAAACATTCAAGTAAGTTTTGACTTGACAAATGTTCCGGAAAAATATCAAGGTGTAAGACCCATTTATTTGGTGATCACTGACGATAAGGCTACGCCAGTAAAATTGGATAATCCGATCAAAGCGCAAGTTTCCGTAAATGGCCAAAAGCAGGATATTCTTGCAGCTGAGGCTAAAGAAACGAACATCGTTGATAATCAACGTTTATCCTTCAACCATAAGTTGGGAGATAAATTGCAAAGTGGTTTCTACCGAGTAGCAGTATACACGGACTTGGGACTTTTAGGAGCTAGCAGTTTCAGACTTAGATAGAACATTTTATCTTTACAAGCGGATCATTCCTGATGGAGTGATCCGCTTTTGTAATTTATTCCCCCGATAATTATGAAGTATCTTTCATTTGCTTTGATCCTCCTTTTTTCATTTACTGCCTGCATTGGCAAGAAAAAGCATTATGCGACCCTTACTAGTCAAGAAATGAAAATGGATGCCTTGCGTCGTGGACAAATCCAAAAAGTGCGCAGAGAGTTAAATAGCGTACGCGATTCTTTGCGTAGATACGAAATAGAAACAGCTACTAAGACAGGGTCGATTTCTACCTTAGAAACGTTGAGGCTGGAAATGGACCGTAAGAATAAAGAACTGGAAGAAAAATTAGAAAATCTAAATTTGCAATCTTCTTCTCAGCAAAAGAATTTGGATAAAGAAATAACTGGAAAAGAAGCGGAGATCACACAGCTGAAGTCTAAAATTGCTTCCATTCGAAGTTTAATCGATGCGCAACAAGTAGAATTAGGCACTTTGACTGGAGACCTGCGCGAAAAAATGCTTCCTTATCCACCCAATAAATTTGAAATTATTTCTTCTCGTGCATCCATGAGTTTGGATATCAATGAAGAGCTGTTGTTTCAAAAATCCTCTGTTTCAAAATTGTCTGATGACGGAATTATCTTGATTCAAAATGTGGCGAATCTCTTAAATAATTACCCAGCGGTAAACATTGAAGTCATAGGGCATACTGATGATGGAAAGCCGAGGACCGGTTATAAAGATAATTGGATGATATCCACGGTAAGATCAGTAGGAGTGATTAATGTGTTGACCGAAAATGGAGTAACACCAAATCAAATCACTGCAGCTGGAAAAGGAGAGTACGCGCCTAAAAAGTCAAACTCAAGTCCAGAAGGGCAGTCAGAGAATCGAAGAATCGAAATACGATTCACACCAGCTCAGCAAGTCTTGGCTCAAAAAATTAAACAAGTAATCGAATAGGGGAAATACCCGAAATCTAATCAATTCGTTTAGCTACAAGAATGATTGGTTTATCATTTAGATCTTTGGTTGCAATCAAATAGATTTCTCCGCCTTCTTTAATCCCTAGTTTATTTTTAATCGCTGGCGCTTTCATCGGGAAATTTCGGACGATAACATTCGCTTTTTTGTCTGGTAAATAAGGAAGTAGCTTCTTCTTGTTCAAAGTTTCTACCGCAATTAATTCAAAATTTTTCCCCAACTTACTTATAAAAGGGCTGTCGCTATACAATAGATGCGAATGCTCCTGAGCTTTCGTCAAGTTATTTGATTGTGCAAAATTATTTATCAATCCTGATTTTTGCAAGGCTGGCCCGGGTTCAAAAATATAGGACTTAACCGCACTGCATTTCAATTTATCTTTTCTAGATGAAAATTTTTTGGAGAAAACATTGCCGCTCTCCAAATGATGTACTTCAAGCACAATGTTTTTTTCTTCAATGGGAGTATTGCTGATATGAATTAAAACTTCCTTTACTTCTTTATCCCATTCACAAATTAATACTTTTTGGACACCTTTGATTGAAGAAATAATTTCTGCCAAATCTTGCATCGGAGATACTTTAATTAATATATTTTTTGCCCCGGCTAAAAGCTCCGTTTGTAATTCATAAATATTAGGTTCGTAGCCGGCAATACCTATTTTCCTATCTGCTCCCACTCTGCGGGATGGATCTAAGTAAATCCAATCTAATTGTCTTGGTAATTGTTGGAGAAACACTTCCGCGGTACTATTCGTAAAGGTCACTTGGTTGAATCCCAATATTTTTGAATTAAAATTGACCAGTTCTTGCAATGCTTGGTTTGGCTCAATGTGAAAAACAGCTTTCATTTTTTTTCCCATCCAATAAGTATCCACACCAAATCCACCGGTTAAGTCTGCGAAGCTTTCGCCAGAAATTAATCGAGATTTAAACTTTGCTAATGCCTCAGAACTGGATTGCTCCAAGTTGAGTTTTGGAGGATAGCGCAATTGTGGATAGTCCAAAAAGGATGGAAATTTTTTCACCGCTACTTGAAGTCCTTGAATCTGCTGGGCGATCGCGTGCATGGGTAATTCTGGAAAAGGAGATTTACTCAGCGCTAAATTCCGAATATCGGCCTTTAGATGGTTCTGAAAATATTCCAACTGTTCCCCTGAAAACCTTTGCATGCGGTCAAATTAAGCAAAACAATAAAACAAATTGTGTATAAATATACTATCTTTAGTTTATGAAGTCTCAGGCCGATTTACCCTTACATCATGGAAAAGTACCACAATGGTTAGCAAGTCGCATGAGTCGTCTCGGGAGAGCCATTGTGGAGGCAATGGTGATCGAATACGGCAGAGATTACTTTATGGACAAGATGTCTGATGCCCAATGGTTTCAATCCTTAGGCTGTGTGCTTGGGATGGACTGGCATTCTTCCGGAATTACTACCTCAGTCATGGGGGCTTTAAAGCGCGGACTCCAGCCAATCAGCAATGAACTGGGAATTTATATTTGCGGTGGAAGAGGAAAACATTCGCGAAAAACGCCACAAGAATTAACAGTACTAGGCTATCAGCAAGGATTGGATGCGACTTCCTTGGTTCGTGCAAGCCGTCTTACCGCAAAGATAGACAACAACGCTTTACAAGATGGTTTTCAAATCTATCTTCATAATTTCATTGTAACGGCTGAAGAAAAATGGGTTGTCGTACAACAAGGATTAAACGCCGACTCCGGTTACGCCAGAAGATACCATTGGCATTCCGATAGTTTTGAATCTTATATCAATCAACCTCATGCAGCTGTCGTTGGTAAAAATCAAGGATTGATTTTTAATCTAACTGCGGAAAAAGCCCTGCCAACGCAAACTGGAATTCTTGATATAAGTAGGGAAC
>CALGJW010000346.1 GCA_937930025.1 uncultured Saprospiraceae bacterium
ATAGCAATGATCTCTTTATTTTCCAATTGCTGCTTCCATTCTACCGTTAAATCTTTTACATATTTCTCCAATGGAAGAAAGGGTACACCAATTCGATTGGCTATTGCCTGCAAGGATTTTGGATTTTTATCAGTTGAGCGACTTAAAGTTATAGTCTTGGAAGGTGGGTGGATAATGCCAGCAATCGGATCAACCTCAGCAGCCTTGTATGCTGACTCGAATAGAACAAAGTTCGGTAGAAGAAGCGTTCCTTCCAACACCAACTGTTCTATCATCCCCTCAAATAATCTTTCCGAATTGATCATCCGTTACCTATAGTTTTCTCAAATGCAAGAAGACAAATGTAGGAAAAAGGAGGTACAACAACCTAAATTTTAACCCTTCAGTTAATCTTATAAAATTCTTGTAAATCGCTGTTTCAACTGATATCCGTCTTCATCGGTTAAGGTAAGTTGGTGATCACCAATAGGTACGGAGATTTCCATGCTATGAAAATCTTCAGTAGTTCCGATAAATTTTTGATCAACTTGCCAATGAATTTTTTTACTTCTATTAGTATGAGCTGCCTCGAAAATGGCAGACTTAGTCTTTCCAGTCAAGTCTACAGGTAATTTGATAGTTGTATTGGCCAAAGGATAAATCATGCGAATAGGATCACCTTCAAGCTGTTCAGCACATTCCGATCGCCATGGAGGTACAATCTTATATTCTGGATGCCGTAATGCGTAATAATGAGCTTGTATTGGATCTAAATTAAATTGCACAGAAGGAGTAAGTTCTTCTATTCCCTTACAGCCATGATGGAGTCTTTCGGTTCTTTCACTATTGGTATAAATAAGTTCATGATTATCGCATTTTTTTACCTTCAATGAACTTCTTGGCACCCAGGTAGAATCTTGCTGGCAATGAATTCCTGCTCTATTTCCAGAGGTGGAACAAGTCGAAATAAATTCCATGTCATCATAGGGTTGGTCAAACCATGCTGCTGAAGGAAACATACGAAAGGCGTCAAATAAAATAGGTGCTGCTGCTCTTGCTCCAATTAACCCTGGCCGACCTTCTCCATCGGCATTACCAACCCAAACTCCAATTGCGTATTTTGAATTGACCCCAATTGCCCAGGCATCTCGAAATCCAATACTGGTTCCAGTTTTCCAAGCAATGGTTCCGGAAGACTTAAAATACTCCCATTCCCCTTCTTCATTTGGTCGTTCTAATTGCTTCATCGCTTGAAAGGTTGACCATGTACTTCCTGCACTTAAAACATGTGGATCTTGTTCACCGATAAATATTTCTTCCTGTTTTTTATTTATATTATTTGGGAAAAACAATGCGGACCTTCTTAGGTTATTAGGCAAATATTGGCTTGAATTTCCATTGAAATAATTTAGTTGTCTTGCTAGCCTACCATAGGTATTGGTAAGTTCCCAAAGGCTTGCTTCTGCTCCTCCCAGAATAATCGTCAAGCCATAATGTTCTGGAGAATGACTTTGAATAGAAGATACCCCAAGGGTGCCAAGTTGTTTCCAAAATCGTTCGATTTGATATTCTTGAAGTAGTCTTACAAATGGAATATTTAGTGAACGGGATACAGCTTTGTTTGCAGGTACTACTCCGTCATATGCATTGTAAAAATTTTCTGGACGATAACCATTTATACTGGTTGGAATGTCAGTTAAGAAACTATTGGGAAGTATCATTCCGTCTTCCATACTCAAGCCATATAGCAGCGGTTTTAAAATAGAACCTGTACTTCGCCTTGCTTGAATAATATCGACATCTGCTTGATTTTCTTTCCCGGTTCCCGGCATATTTCCTAAGTATCCAATGACTTCATTTTTTTCTAGATCTAATACAAGAATGGCAAGATTGTTAATGGAATTTCCTGCCAAATGTAACTGATGGTTATTTGCAATGTTGATCAAATTTTTCTGTACCTCAACTCTAATAGAACTCCTAACTAAAGATTCAGATTCTTTATGTTGATTAATTCGATCCAATAAATGAGGAGCAAGCCTTGGCAAGGGTAGAGGTGCTTCTGGAATTGATTCAAGCTTTGCTAAAGTGCAAGTTTCAGCATCAATAATATTCTCTGATTGCAATAAATCAAGCAGTCGATTTCTTTTGTTCACTAAAGCGGTTCGATTTCTTCCTGGGTGGATAAGGGCAGGGCTATTTGGGAGTACCGCCAGGCAAGCCGCTTGCCCCCAACTTAGTTGTTCAGGGGTGATTCCATAATATCGCCAAGACGCTGTTTGTAGCCCGACCACATTTCCTCCAAATGGTGCATGGGTGGAATAAAAATCCAGAATCTCAGATTTTGAATAGGCTAATTCTAATCGCAAGGCCATCCAAGCTTCAATAATTTTTTGAACTAGAGTTCTAGGTTTTCCTTTTCTAGAAAGGCGAACGGTTTGCATGGTGATGGTGCTTCCACCACTGACCACTTTTCCAGCAACAATGTTTTGTTTAATGGCCCTGAAAATAGCAATGGGATCAATTCCCCAATGGCTATGAAATCTTTTGTCTTCAAATGTGAGTATAGCTGCTTCAAATTTTTCAGAAACTGACCCCGAACTTGGGAATCGCCATTGACCATCCTTTGCAATTTGGGCACCTAGTAATTCCCCTTCAGAACTAAGTACTACATTAGAAAGTGGATCGGGAAAAAGATCTTTTGGAAGTGCAAAAAAGTACCACAGCAAGAGGAGTAGGGTAGAAGTAAAAAGAATATATTTTCGCTTGCTGTTTTTCAAATTTCATTTTTTTAACGTCTTGTGCTTACAACATTTGATCGCACAATTTTCCATTCATCAAATTGTTTTTCCAAAGTATAATCAACCTGATAGGTTTCCGAGTTACTCAGCAATCTTGTGCTCAAAATTAAATTCATTTGATCACCTCGAACGCGGAAGACGATATTAGTTTCAGCCGGCGTTTGCATTCGATATTGCTGGTATTCTATATCAGAAATTATTACGATGGGGCAATAAAAATTCGTTGCGTATTCGTAACGAATTGCTTTTAAATATTCTGAAATTGGAATAACATTAGGTCTAGCTCTCGCCTCGCGATAAATAAGTACCATGCTTGTCCCTTCGTCAGTATCCACTTGGAAAAATGGCTCCGCAGCTGGGCTATCACAAAGTAATTGTAAAGCTTGGTTTAAGTCTTCTGAACTGGATTGACCTTGAAGAATTGGTAGTGAGAATAAGACTAAGAAAAAAGGAAATAAGCGTCTCATTTGTATATTTATTAACGTGGTTAAAAATGATTTATTATTTGCGGACCTTAAAATATTTATGCCTGGAATTTGGGTGGTACAACTATCTTTCGAAGATGAT
>CALGJW010000347.1 GCA_937930025.1 uncultured Saprospiraceae bacterium
TAACATTAGTTGTAATGGAGCAGGTGATGGAAGTATTACAGTTGGTGGAGCTGGTGGCGTAGGAGGCTTTTCTTACCAATGGAATGGAGGACCAGCTGCTGACACTTATAGTGGACTTTCCGCAAGCACTTATACTGTAACAGTTACAGATGCAAATTTGTGCACCAGTGAAACGAGTATATTATTACCAGAACCAGCGCCAATAGATTTACAAGTTTCAAGCGGCTACACCAGCGACCCTAGTTGCAATAATTCCAGCGACGGTGCAATTGAATTATTTTTTACTGGAGGGAACGCAGGAACGGCAAGCTACAACTGGAATCCAAATGTAAGTACTTCCAGTTTTGCCGCAAATCTAGCTGCGGGTGTTTACGATATCACCGTTACCGATTCTCGAGGTTGTACTGGAGAAACGAGTTATACTTTGATGAGTCCACCCCCTATTGATTTCACATTAGGACCTATACTTGAGCCGGCTTGTTTTGGTGAGCAAGGAACTGTCTCAATCGTTGATGCCATGGGCGGAACAGGCATGATATATACCTATTCTGTGGGCCAAAGTATTAGGAGACCCATAACTCAATCTATATTTATTTCGGCAGGAGATGATATACCAGTAAGAGTCTATGATGAAAATGGTTGTTTTGATGAGCAGCTAATCACCGTTAATACTCCGGATGAGTTGATTCTTCAATTTGGCGCAGAAGGAGAAACGATAGACTTAGGGGAAACGATTGTACTAGATCCATTTATTCAGACCCAATTTCCATTGGATTCAATCATCTGGGATCCTATTACAGATTTAGCTTGTCTTGATTCAAGTAATCTTTCAGTGAGTTGTGATGCTGTGGAAGTTAATCCATTCAATAATACCGAATATGAAATAACGATTATTGATATCAATGGTTGTCGAACAACGGCAAGTTATAAAGTAACAGTAGATAAAAATAGAGGTATCTATTTTCCAAATGTTTTCAGCCCTAACAATGATGGTCTAAATGATTTCTTCACCATGTTTACAGGTCCAGGAATTGAGGAAATTTCTTCTGTACAGGTTTATAGTCGTTGGGGAGAGTTGGTAACTTCGTTAGATGCCTTTCAACCGATGCTGGGTGAAATTCCACTTTGGGATGGATTTTTCAGAGGTAAAGCAATGAACCCTGGTGTCTTCATTTATGTGGTGACTGTGAAATTTATTGACGGAGTAGATGTCACTTACAGAGGAGATATTACTGTTTTGAGATAGGTACGAGAAAAAATTGTGGGTCTAGAACCCTGGTAAATTTATTTCTTCTTGCGGTTTTGGAATAGCTATACAAAAAGTAGCTCCTTGCCCCATTTCTGACTCCACCCAGATTTTTCCTCCTAAGCGTTGAACTATTTTCAAACAAATAGAAAGGCCAATTCCTGCTCCTTGATACTCCACCCTAGTATGTAAGCGCTGAAAAATAACGAAGATTCTTTCTTGATATTCTGGAGCAATTCCAATTCCATTATCCTGCACTTTAATGATAATTTCAGCATCATTTTCTTCCGTGTCAATTTTAATTACTGGGATGGTGTCTTTTTTCTTAAACTTAATGGCATTCGCTATTAAGTTTTGAAAAAGCTGAATCAACAAAGATTTAATACTGAAAATTTGAGGAAGATTTCCGCAAATTATTTCTGCTCCTGTTTCTTCTACTCGGACTCTAAGATTGATAACCGCTAGCTCAACAGCATTTTTTAATCCTATCCATTCAAAGTCCTCTTCTGATTTTCCTATTGTTGCATATCTCAACAGCGCATCCAATAAGGTATTCATTCTAGTTACTCCTTCGCTAACAAAATTGAAGAAAGTAACAGATTCCTCATCAAAAACATCTTTATGCCTTCGATGTATCAGTTGAGTATAAGAACCAATCATCCTCAAAGGTTCCTTTAGATCATGACTAGCCACATAAGCAAACTGTCTAAGTTCCTCATTGACTTGCATGAGCTGAGCATTCTTATTGGAAATATTTTCGTTCTGCTTTAACAGCAAAGATTGATATTCATTTTCTTTTCGAAGTTGTTCAATTTCCGACTGCTTATCGCGAATTGCAAATTTGATTTCAAGGTCTAACACTTGTCTATTTCTTCGCTCTCTCAAATATCTTTCCTGAGCAGAAGAATAAACCAATTGATACTGTAAGGCTTGTTCAAAATCTCCGAGCTCTTTATAAATTCTTGCAAGTACACGATACCCTCGAATTTCTGAAGTATCGTCCTTCATTCTTTTCGAAGCTGCAATTCCTTGTGAGGTCAGAATAATCGCCCTATCGAAGTTTTTATCATGAAAGGCTATATTTCCTTGATTGATTAAATTGATTTGGCGACCGTTTAGATCTCCTAAGTCCTTTAACCAATTTTCGGCTAATTTGGCGAATGGTCTAGACTCATCAATTTTATTTTCTGCTAGATAAACTCTACATAATTGCGCGGCAGAATGCGCTTGCATTTGGCGGTAGTCAACTTCCTTAGCTAACTCCAAGGCCTTTTCAAAATAATCCCTAGCTGTTTCAAATTGTTCTCGCGAGATAGATGCATTTCCAAGATTATTGAAAGTAATGACTCTCGTATTTAAACTAAGAACATCTTCGTATTCTGTTAGTGCAGAAAGATACCTTGACTCCGCTTCAAGCTGATTATCCAAATGTCCGTAGATAGTACCGATATTGATTAAACATTGTGCAGAAATTGGACGATGGTTTATTTCCTTTCCTTTTTCCAATGCAGCTAAAAAATAGCTCATTGCAGTTTTGTAGTCCGACTGCACTGCATAATACACTGCTAGGTTATTTAGTCCGACTAATTCTTTTTCTACATCATTCCTTCTAACTGCTAAATCTAAAAGCGATTGAGAATATTCTAGGCTGCTAGCGTATTCTTGTCGTTTGACATAGATTTGAGAAAGTTGGTAGTATACTTCAATAAGCAAATCTTCTTGTTTGTCTAATTTTTTAGACAACATTAGTTGATAAGCCTCCTCCGTTTGCTCGAGTGCTTTATCAAACTTGTTTGAAGCAATAAAAGCTTGGCTTTTTGCGCAAAGCACTAAAACTATATCAGACGTTTTTCCAAATTCTTTAGCATACTGTAAGGCA
>CALGJW010000348.1 GCA_937930025.1 uncultured Saprospiraceae bacterium
ATTCATTTCTAACACAACCCTCCTTGAGTCTTGCATATCTATATATTGTTTGGACATCGGCAAAGTTACTTGCGATTTCTGCAGCATTGGCTTCATTGCCCCCTCCGTTATTCCGTACATCTATAATTATCCCATCCAAATTTTCATATGTACTCAATAAGCGATCAGCAATATTATATTGGGAAAGGGCTCCTGAAAAACCTCTAATTCTTAAATATCCAATATTGGAGTTTTGAACTTTTGCATAAGCTAATTCATCTGACGTTTCTACTACATCATCAAGGTATATTTCTTTTAAATCTTGCCAACCAATATAGTTTCTAAGCGATTTATCAGTCACTTCATTATAATACTGTATCGAACCTAAACTAGAATTTGTATGGAGATCAGAATGAGCATCTTCCAATTCAAATAGCATAGATTTGAATACTTCAAAGAGTTCTGCTTCTGTTGAGTTAGAATTTACCAAAGATCGATGTTCCTCCTTGATCTTGTCCCAATCCTTATTAAGAATTTCAAAAGCTGCATACTCGTGACTAAAAGTTAGCCAAAATTCTTCAAATAAATCCAAATTATCAGCAACTGGACATTGTTCATCGTCTGAACAACTTAGGAATAATAAGCTTAGGATTAGTATCGTAATTATTTGGTTCATGATGCTCGTTTTTTTTACAATAGAAAGATGACTTTAAAAAAACTTCATTACTATTATAGACGAGATGAATTTTATAAATGTTAGTACTAGGTAACTAAGTTTTTAAAAAATTCCTATCCTAAACAGGTAAAGAATGATAGTGGTTCCAAATGAGGGATTAGTAATGGTTTCTAAATATGCCGGTTTGGCAATATCTTGCGTTGGATGTAGATTCAAAGCATTGACAAGCAAACCTTCTGTGAGCTCCTGTGTATTCAGGAAAATAGAAAGGATAGATACGATTAAAAATTAAAATCTTGCTTTCATGATCCTAAGTAATAACAAGTTGTACCAATATTAAAATTTTCTATTATCGTACCCTCAAAGTTAATCCTGCCTCCATGGAAGTCCATGCATCAGTCTCATACAAACCTAAGTCAAAATCATTTGGTGTAAACCGTATATTTGGCTCAATTGTTAATCTTAATTTCTTGTTCATTACGATTTCAATGCCGCCAAATATTCCAACTGTAACCAGAGATTCATCCGCTTGCATTCTTCCAAAACTTATAAATCCGCTATCCGTTTGACCTTGAACCAATACGACCTTTGTTTTTGTCTTCAATTTTAAATTTAAAACTGTTCCAAATCCAACAATATAATTTATCTGTTCCTTCTTTGATTTTAATTTATATCCAAATTCTATAGGTATTCCTATAGAAGATAAGTCAAAATCAAATTGTAAAATTCCATCAGGTACTAGAAAATTATTACCATTATAAACCGGGCCATCATATTTATAGCGACTATTTCTTTTCTGATAATCTAACCCAGTTCTCAAAAATGCTTCTTCATAGATTAGATAATGAAAATGAAATCCAAATGAATACCCAAAACCCAATTCACCATTCTCCATAGCTTTATCTGGAAATTGAGTTGTCACCCTCATAAAACTGACCATAGCATTAGTATTTACACCTATGGACAATTTCTTTTGACTAAAACTCCAAAGAGGTAAGACTAATAGCAAAGCAATAATTTGAAACCGCTTTTTCATGTTTTGTTTTTAGTTATTTCAGCCATTTATCTAATGCCTTGATGGATAAGAAGCAATTGCCATATTAAGTATGACATTAAGCTTTGCATTTATTGTTCTTGTTCCTTAAACTTATCTTTCATCAATGCTGGTCTTTGTGTAATTTCATGATAACATATTCTTCGAGAATCAAAATAGTGAAGTACCATACTTTTTCTTGTTCTATTCTTATCTATATGTGGTTCGCCGCCATGTAATAAATTTGCATGCCAAATAAATAAATCACCTGGGTTTGCCTCAAAAATTTGTTTCTCAATCTTGTTCTCCTCGAGTTTTGATTCAATCATTTTTTCATAGGCCTTATAACCGTTTGTCCCTAAACGATATTTAGTCCCTACATTATCATAATCTCGATTCATGTAGTAAGGTAACTTATGACTCCTAGGATAATAATGAATGGTGCCATTATCGATCGATACTTTTTCTAAGGCTACCCATACACCCAAAAGGCCTCCCAAAGGAAAAGTGGTCATGTGGATACTATCGGAGTGGGTCTTCTGTTCACTTCCATTTATAAAGTTAATACTTTGAAACAACTTCGCCTTGCCTCTTATTAAGTAATCTAAGAATTTTTTGAATTTCTTGTCTTGCCAAATTTCATTCAAAAGTTTAGATTTATTGATGGCAAACATCAATTTATTTCCGTTCTTAAATTTAATCTTCTTTTCCGCCAATAAACGATCAATTTCTGCATTGATTTTATTAACAAGGTCTTCTGAAAGAAAATTTCTAATAACACAGTACCCCTGATCATCAAAAGAACCTATACTCTCTTTTGATAGCTCATTCTGATTGTTATAAAAATCGATATCATTTAGTCCAGCTTTTCTCCCTTCGTTTAATAAAGCCTGCTCATCGATATTTACAAAATCCTCACTAGAAATACTTGAGTAATACTTTTTATTGAGGCCGAACTTTTTATATAGTGGTGTATTATAATCCAACTCTTTTTTATGGAAGAAATTATAGACCTCATAGGCAAGTTTTAGATTTCTAATCATAAGATATATATTTGGTTTAAACAGTTATTCATTTTAATTAATAGGACTAGCAACCAATATAATAAATAAAATATAGATGCGATATTGAAAAGGCATCTGCCGTGGATAATGTAAAGAAATAAGCGAAATTATCCCAAAGGTCCAAAGGACTCCAATAGAGGATGCCTTTGTCATGGATTTGCTTATAATAAGCTTAGAACACTTATAAACAAATACACGAAT
>CALGJW010000349.1 GCA_937930025.1 uncultured Saprospiraceae bacterium
GAAAGGAAGAAAATTATTTTCTGCTCACGCAGGTTTTGTTCTTCTCGAAAGGCTTTTAGAAGCGCTTCCGTTTCAGCTTTCGCAGCTTCACTTATTTCAAACTTTGCATTCAGTTGATCTTTCAGGTCGGACATATTTTCAGCAATTTCAGCCAATTCCTTTCGCTGCTTTTGAATATGTTGATCGCAGGTCCTAAACCGCTTTTGAATATTGTTCAAGGTTTTACCCCCGTTGTCCAGCTTAGGGCTTAACAAGCGCTTCCAAGCCCAAACAAATAAGGAGATAAGGATAGCTGGAATAACCACCGTGTAGATCAAAACTACGAATCCTCTACTGAAGAAAAACAAGGCAGTTAAAGCCAAAAGTCCCAGCACCCAAAGTAGATGATGAGTGGCTCGACTTCTTTTATAAAAGGACTTCGATTTCATATGCTATTACTATAACTCCATTTGGCTAACAAAGGTTATCAGGCTCTTTGAAATTATGCTATGATGGTAAGGCTATTTTAAGTAAAAAACAAGGTAGTTCTACTGAAGGTCAAAAGTTATCGACCAATGCTGAATGGTTGATTATCCTTTTAAATAACGTTCCTAAGTCTAATTTCAAGACATTAATGTTATTCTTGTTTTACCAAACAATCCCGAAAAGGAACATGAAATATCAATGGAATGGACAAAAACAAGGGTAACATGAACAAGTATGAAAAAGGAACCTGGAAAAGGCCGTAAAAAATCAAAAGATAAAACTTCAAGGCAATAATGGCATATATGCGTCGATTGAGTCCCTTGTTACGCCAATAGAAATATCCAGCTAGAATTAATAATGCCGCAAGTGCTGCTCCTATTAAATGTACTTTTTTATTGATAGCCAATTTCATTTCAGGTGTGCCTTCCAGAAAATCGTAAAAATAGATGGCGAATCCCATCCCACGGGAAAGGTGCCAAGGCTTATCTCCTGCTGCTTGCCAGCCTTGGGGATACCATTGCCCTACTGCTGTTTTGCCATAGTACGATAATCCTTTTCCAAATATTTCCCAATCATTCCAAAGGAAAGGAAAAACATATAGTACTAAAACTCCTCCCAAAACGACAAGACCAATTTTAAACATGTTTTTAAAACCTAACTCCATCCACATCATCAAAAAATAGACAGGCAGCCAAAGGGTAAAGGCATATCTAGAAAGCAGACATATTAATATTCCAATTCCCATGAGAAATCTGGTCCGGGTGAAAATAGTTAAAGTCAAAATCAGATAGAATCCAATCGGTAGCAATTCGACGGTCATTCCAAAGGTTTCCCTTTGGTAGGCAATGAATGCCAAGACGAATAGGAAGGGTAGTAATGCTTTTATAGTAACTTCGGTATATGGAATCTGAAATCTGACCTCACGGAGATTATATAAATAAACCCCTATGATAAAAACCAAAAACGCCGTCCAGCGATAATCGATGTTTAAAATTTCAGAGAAAACATAGGGCAACCAAAGCATTGGAAAATAAGTAGGATCAACTGTCCAACCAGGAAACTCCATAGGTGCATATACCTTTTCGCCAGATAGCAGGCGCTTTACATAAAGTTCAAGAGATGGAAGAATATCAGATATTTTCGGATCCACAGGGTATTCAGTGAATATTTGACTTAGGAGAAAACCCACAATCAGGGTCCCAAACAGACAAATTGAAAGTATTAAGAGAGCATTATTATAGCGCTTATAATAGTCTAAGTTGATAGGAACCGGGCTATTCTTAAATCCCGAAATATAAAAAGCGGCGCAACAACCAATTATTCCTACAGTCAACCAAAGGGCTGGACTGCCATAATTTCCCAATTTATTTTTCCAAAAGGTCTGCAAAGCTAACTCTAGAAAAGTCGCGACTATTAGCAGTATAGCTGCCACCCTTTGGTATTTTAATCCTGTTTCCTGCATTCGACCCAAATGTATTAGGAATTACTGATATTTTAAGGGAAATCTGTGTTCATGCGATCAAAAATGCATTAGTGTTTCAAGTAAAATAGAGTTAACAATCAAAAAGGATTCATTGAAATTAGTTGGTCTTTATATCTTTGTAAAAAATTTTAGACATGGGTCATTCAAATCAGGTTAATTTATTGCTCGTTTTATTGCTACTTGGATTTACTGCCTGTAACAATGATGATGACATCCCAGCAGACTGTCCAGCAATTATTAACGAAGGTTTGGTTAGCGTTCAGGTGGCTGATGATAAACTTCCGCCTGCCATTTTTTCTAGGACAGAGTCTTTCCGCTTTGTTAATCAACATTCCGATACATTAGTATTTGAGCCTGAGACAACAATCGATTTTGGTTTAGAAAGGATAATAAATATGCCTTGCGCTAATGGAGATTCTACCGCACATTTTTATCAAGAACAAATAAAAAGTAAAACATTTAGTTCGACAACTTCTGTGCATGCCATCAGCTTTGTAGCCAGCGTGCAGGCAAGTAATCAGAGCGAATTAGATGCTGATAATAATTTAGTGATCAAATATTTTGATTGCTTTAGAGAATCTTACTCTGTTTCTGTAAGGAAGGAATTGGGAGGTAACGACTTTTCATCCATATCTGAATTTTTCAATCCAAATGATTGCGCCACTTTTTTTGGATTGGGACCAACTTTCGAAACTTTACAAAATGTTACTTTAAACAATCAGAACTTTACGGGAGATATTTTAAAATCAAATAATGACTTAAATCCAAGTTCAACTTTTATTTTGTACTACAACCAAGAAGCTGGTGTGATCGGATTCGAAGATGAGAATGAAGTCATTTGGCATTTAATTGAATAAAAAACCCGCCTAAATTTCTTTAAGCGGGTTTTACAAATTTTGGATTATTTCTTATTATCTATTGTTTGGCGACTATAATCTTTGTGCCAATATCTTTTCTGCCTTCAATTTTTATATAAACGTTATAAACACCAGCAGTTAAATTATCTGTGTCTATGGCAATTAAATTTGCTGCCTTTTTATCAAAATCTTGTCTTATTAATTCTTGACCATACAAATTGCTAACAATTATTTCTCCCTCTACATTGTCCAATTTACTTAGATCAATAAAAAATTCATCTGAAGTAGGGTTAGGGAAAATATTTACATTGTTAATTTCAAATAACTGAACTTTTCTCTTTTCCGAATGTCTCCAAGAACCGTCAACAAAAATTTGCTTAATTCTGTAAGTGTAGATGCCATCTCGTACATCAGTGTCAACTCCTTCAAAAGTTTTTACATTATTTGAGATACCAGAACAGGCCACGGTTGTTAACTTCGAAAAGTTTACACCATCTAATGATTTTTCAACTTCAAATCTATTGGTAATATGTTCGTTGGTAACTATCCAAGAAAGATCAACTTTTGTTCCTTGGGCACCAGCTTCAAAAATGAATGGGTTATCAATCAGTTGTGTAATCCCTCCAAGGTTATTCGCTGCAACCTCTACAGTCTCATCAATTCTACAAATTTCCGTCCATGAGGCGGAATAAATTTTTATAGTTACTAGGTAAGTTCCTGCACTCAGGCTATTCGCAATGTATGGATCGCCACAGTTGTCTACACAAAAGTCAATAGGATTCCAAGTATTCGTTTGAACTTGAACGGAGCTATGCGGATACTGAGATAGTCCAGTTATCGTAATATTTCCTTGGCCGCCAGAAATTACAACAGCATCACAATCTGATGGAGGAGTAACCAAGGTTCCTTGACAGGTACATCCATCTTGCTGAATCATATCGTTTGTAGTGGAAGGATTTCCATCATTACAACTTGAACCAGGAGCAGCTGGGAGATCGGGATTGTTATCATCGCAATCTTGATAAGCACATACACCATCATCATCAACATCGGTACAGGGTCCACTTTGTCCACTCACATAATGATCTTCAAAAATGTCGCAGACTGTCTGCCAACTTCCATCAAAAGTTTTTACACTGACATGGTAGAGTCCTTCCGGAAGATCTGTTAACACATAAGGATTTGCACATGTTCCAGAACAATTATTTACTCTTTGCCAGACATCATTGAAAACTTGAATATTTACAAATGGGAAAGATCCAATTCCGGAAATATCCAATCCTCCTTCTATGGCTACAATATTAATATTTGAACATTGACCGGTTTGAATGACTGTTCCTGCGCAGGAACAACCGTCGGCAAGAATAACATCATTTTCTGTGTTGGCATTATTGTCATCGCAAGATGATCCGACAGTAGTCGGCAGATTAGGATTGTTGTCATCACAATCATCATTTAGGCAAATGCCATCACCATCGTTATCTGTACATGGTCCAGAATCTCCAGGTACCTGCACGGTCACCAATATTTCGCAGATAGTTTGCCAAGCAGCATTAAATGGTTTTACACTTACTATGTAATCTCCAGCTGGTAAATCGGTCAACTGATACGGATTGCCACAGTCATCAACACAAATGTCTAATTGACTCCAAGTACTAGAAAAAACCTGAATGTTTATATGCGGGAAATTATTGGTTCCAATATTTGAAATTTGAATTAGATTATCGCTAGTTGAAATAATGATATTGTCACAAGGATCCCCTGGTGGAGTTATTGGCGTACCTGCACATGAACAACCATCTCCCTGAATAATATCGTTTTCAGTGTTCGGATCATTATCGTTACAAGCTACACCGGGAGGTGCAGGTAAAGTATTGTCATTATCATTGCAATCATCTTCCGCACAAATTCCGTCCCCATCTACATCGGTACAAGGTGAAACACCAGTAACGCAGAAATTGGTCGTATTCGCTTCTCCAGTAAATTGACCTCCACTTACCAAAACAGTTCCAGAAGGATCAGTCAATTGAAAATTTCCTTGTCCAAAATTGCAGCAAATTCCGTCACTACCTGTATCCTTAAAAATTAGATCATAGCAACCTTCCGGTAAACAGATTATTTCAGAAACGGTAGAAGGTACTCCGGGTTGATCATAATTGTTTCCACCGGCTATAAGATTATCCAAACCATCCCGAATTTCCCAAGAGGTTTCTTCTGGAAATTGATCTAGGGCGATAGTCAAGGTTGTTTCAATACAATCTTCACTTGTACTACATCCAGAGTTTAGGATTGTTATAGTGGCATTATTATCAAGGTCCCTGGTAAGGTCAAAACAGACATTTAAGGTATTATTGTCATAAGTTGTTTCATAAAGCCCATTTGCGTCAGGCGAGCCGTCCCAATTCACTCGAACGACTAGGGTATAAATACCATCTGCGAGGTTAGTAATATCAACCCATTGGCAATCAAGTCCTGAACCATATATATCCCCGCAACCAGCACTGATACCTTGGTTACCACAATTATAAGTGAAGGTTCCACCTCCTGAACATTCAATATCTATCAAGCAAAAACCATTTTTAACTCCAATAGGCGTTTGGTTTCCAAATTGATCAAAAATTAAATAATCGGCATACCCCTCGTAATGCCAATGTTGATGACAAAAATCCCATTCCCAAGATTCGTCTTGTAGACTTGGATTATTTGGTGGAGCTCCCACATAAAAATCTTGATTACCTATGTTTTTAATATGAGTAGTAAATCTGACCAATTGTCTTGGGCCAAGACCCCCAATACATCCTTCTTCAACCAAACAGTCATCCGGATTATTTAAATTGGCAACTCGAATAGAATTTACCAAAGTACTTTTAACTACAACTAAATCTGGTTGAGCGGAAAGATTTAAGCTTGGAATAAGAAATGAGAAGAGAAGAAATAAAAAAAGAGGGTTGGATTTGTAAAGCAGTTTTTCGTTCATGGTTTGCGTATGTTTGAGGCAAAGATATGCTTTAGCCAAACTTGGAGCAAGTAATAATCGTTGAATTAGTCGCTCATTCCCTTCATTTGTTTTGCAAGAACATATAAAATTAAAATTTCATTTGTTATCAAGAACCCTTTGTTCATAGGTGTTCTGGCATTTACCCTGTCACTTTAGCGTTTTTTAAATATTAAATATACATGCTTTCGGGTATTCCAGACGAAGCTAAGTAAGGGTACTTTTGTGATATACTTTTGGGTAAAGAAATAATCATACATATCAATTGTTTCTCTGAAGGTTTTACGAGAAGTCCCATGAACTGAATTAAAGAATCTTATCCTTTGAATAAAAGGGTACCCTCCCGATACCGTCCCCTAACAATTCTAATAGTCTAAAACAATAACCATTGACTTCTCGGTTAGCTTCGTAATTAATTTTACGTGGTCAACATTTTGAGCTCTACCATTTAGCTAAGGTCCTATGACCTGGCCAGTTTAACTAATGTCTCAAAATAAGTAAAGATGTCAGACGGAAGAAACATTCTTGTCATAGAGGATGAAAACAGTTTAAGGTTGTTGTTGAGTTCATTTCTCAGCAAACATTTTAATGTGGAAAGTCGAAAGGATGGACTGGATGCGCTTACTTGGATGAGTAAGGGAAACATTCCAGATTTTATCCTTTTGGATATGGAAATGCCAAGATTGTCTGGAGCTGAATTTTTAATTCATCTTCGTTCAAGTGGCTTCTTCCGAAATATACCAGTACTAGTAGCCTCAGGAAGTAGTGATCCGGATTTGGAAAACAAGTTAAAAACTTTGGGCGCCAACGGATTCGTAAAAAAACCAATAAACCCTACTGAAATAGTAGAAACAATCAATAAAACACTCGTGGGAAACTACGAGATGGAAACCCATTAATTAATATCAAAAACGCCCTCAGAAACTTAGTTTCTATGAACGCTACTAAAAGCAAAATTCAAAAAGGTAAACTACTGGCTATTGGCTTCGCCTCTAATTTTCAGAAGGTTATCTATGGCAACGATTCAATTAAACAAGAGTCTCTATTCTTAGAGACCCCTTTTCAAGCTATTCGTTGGCTGGAAGAACAACT
>CALGJW010000350.1 GCA_937930025.1 uncultured Saprospiraceae bacterium
AATACGAATGTAGTACTATAATCAGTGGTTGTTAAATCTTCACCAAGTCCAAGAATTTGAGCATGACTCATTTTTGTTGAATCTATCTGAGCATCTTGAAATTCTCTAGCTCCATAATCAAATGCATCGGATATTCCTGGATGCATAGTAGTAAGCGCATCAGATGAAGTATACTCGAGTACACAGATATAATGGGTGTCATCTTCCAAAGGAATGTCTGCAAGTGAGTTATCGTCTTGACGCAAAAGAACAGTAATAATATTGTTCAAGTTTTGGCCCATTGTAACCTGATGTGTTCCAAGTCCCAAAGATGTTCTTTCATCAGGTTGTGCAACTCTATCTAGATTTGCATCATCCCATTTGTACAATCTTGCCAAAAGAAAATCTCCAGCAATAACAGATTCCGGATTATTTTGTGCATCCTGATTGATCGCAAAGGAAATTGATCTGGCAAATTTGCCGTTAGCATTTGCTATATAATAAACTGTTCCGTAGGCCCAACTCCAGTTTCCTGTGAATAAATCTCTTGCAGGACTGATATCATCAACAGGACCATTTTCCTTAGCAAAAGTCGTATCACTAATTTCGAAAGTAAAGCTTGCAGAGTTATTGGATACATTTGATTCTGTGCTATCTCCTGCCACAGAGTAGGTACCCGTATAAACTCCTTGTGATAAATTCGTCGGAAAAAATGAATTGAAGTTTTCATTCTGCGCTAAAGTATCAGGAGTTAATAATCCATAATCTAGGTTGTCAGAGAAAACCGAAGTTCCAGATGCATCTTCGATGTCTATCGTTGCAACTGTATTAGGCATTTCAAATCCCCCAAGGTTATAGATATCCACTAAGAAACCGTGCTGTGACATCAATCCTTCCGGAGTGCTGTAATTTGGAGCAATAGAATAAAAAGGATTGTTAGTAATAGAAAGATCAAAAGGTTCTCTTTCTACAATTTTAACATCATCAATCGCCCAAGCATAAAAGTCACCCGCATAGGTAAATCTAATTTGTAAAGGAAGATTAAGGTCCAAGTTTGTTCCAGGAATGTTTACTCTTGATAAAACATTTATGGAAGGATCATTCAAGGCCAAAGTAGGATTTGCATCAATTGTTGCATCTCCTAGTTGAGGATCTCCGGTCCAAGTAACACCTCCATCTTGGCTAAATCGAATTCCCATCAAAGGTCCACCTGGAGCTGCGTTTAATTTTCGAGCAAATTGGTGAAATTCAAGGGCAAGATATTTAGAAGGAGCTGCGCTAATATCAATAGGAGGACTACTCAAATGACTAGTCATGTCAGTGTAAGGAAACGGCGGAGCAGGTGCTCCAACATTAAGATTATAGTTAAAAACCATTGCACCATTGCTGGCAGTAGCAGAGCTTATTACTCCACTAACGTAGGCTGCAGCACCAATGTCACCATCTGCTGACCAAACCCAGGTAGAATCGACTCCTGGGGCAGCTGCCTCTGTAGTCCATCCATTCAGTCCTCCGTCAAAATCTCCTTGTCCAGGCTGATCTCCCCAGATTACTTGGGCTCCTACTAATTGAGCTATAACTAATAGCCCAAAAATAAATGTAAATTTTTTAATCATGTGATATCTAAAGTTTAGTTAATATGTGTGTCAAATTGATTCCAAAAATAGACAATATCTGTGATCCTACCCAATGATATCGACAGCTTAGCGACGAAGCCTTAAAGTTTAGGACAAAGAAGGATACATTTGTCGCATTTCCAACTCCAATTTATTGAAATTTAATGGGGAAACTCCCATGGATTCGCAAACAATACCGCCTGCAATGTTGGCTAATTGAGCAATTTGAGACAAATCTAGATCTAACGCTATTCCAATCGCAGTTGTAGCAATTACAGCATCTCCAGCTCCACATACATCTACTATCTCTCTTGGTTTTACTGGAATAATCGAACCTTTTCCCTCAGAATAGACAAAAACGCCTTTTTCTGAAAGCGTAATGATAAACTTTCCGCATTTCAGTGTTTTATCTAATTCTTGACAAGCTTTGGTTAACGTTTCTACTTCGATTGCGATTGGTTGTCCGATTCCTTCTCTAAGTTCTTTAATGTTCGGTTTGAATAGGGTACAGCCCTGATAACACAGGAAGTTATCGAATTTAGGGTCCACAACTGTTGGTATGCTATAGGAATTAGACAATTTCAATACTCCTTCTATGATTGATGGAGGTAGCATTCCTTTATTATAGTCTTGAAATACTAATACTGCCGGTGGATCCTTTTCAAAAAGCAAGGCTAAAGAATCTAGGATTTCTTTAACCAAAGGTTCTTTTAACGGATGGGTCTTTTCTTCATCAACGCGTAATAGCTGCTGGTAACCAGAGAGAATTCTAGTCTTTCTAGTAGTTGGTCTAGTATCGTCCGAAAAAATATAGGAGGCATCCAATTGCTGATCTTCCATTAATGATCGGAAATTAGTAGCATGCTGATCTTTTCCTATGATTGAAAAAATAATCGGCACAGCACCAAAAGCTTGTACATTCAAAGCGACATTTGCTGCACCTCCCAAACGATATTCACTGGATTGTAAATGCACAACTGGAACTGGGGCTTCGGGTGAAATGCGTTCAACCTTTCCCTTCATGTAATGATCAAGCATCACATCACCAATAATGACGACTTTTTTCCCACGGACTTTATCAAATAGGATTGAGCTATTTTTCATGACCCAAAGTTAAGTATTCTAAAATTGATTCGGTTGCTCCCTGGTTAGCAGCTATATATGCTTTGCTACGTTTTTTTAATTGTACAAGTTTAT
>CALGJW010000351.1 GCA_937930025.1 uncultured Saprospiraceae bacterium
GTGAGCTACGCAACTTATTTGTCTTTAATTGTGACAAAGCTTGCCTAACTGCTTCCCAAATGACTTTCAACAAGGTTATCATGGCTACGAAGCTAAATATTTATCCTGGCGATCCATTAATTTTTCGATAAAATGAAAACCCTGCGGGTCTAACGGCTTAAGTCATAGGGTTGAATGAACACCCTATATATAAGACCGTCTCATATTTGCTGAGTTCTTAAATAAAGACCTTGGAGTCTAGATTTCATTTTGAGCTGAAAATTCTTATTTTTGCGGGTCTTTTAACAACGTAAATCGCAGTATGAGAACCAAACTATCCCAGTTTAAATTTGAACTTCCCGAAAAATTAATTGCTCAGTATCCTACGGATATTCGAGACGAGTCCAGATTGATGGTTCTTCATCGAGAAACAGGAAAGATTGAGCACAAGGTTTTTAAGGATGTTCTCGACTATATAGATGACGGAGATGCCATGATATTTAACAATACCAAGGTCTTTCCGGCAAGACTTTATGGGAGAAAAGAGAAAACTGGGGCTCGAATTGAGGTTTTCTTACTTCGTGAGCTAAATCATGAAGCTAGACTATGGGATGTATTGGTTGATCCTGCAAGAAAAATTCGTGTCGGGAATAAGCTTTACTTTTCAGATGATAATGATACTGATATTTTAGTGGCCGAGGTCGTAGACAATACTACTTCTAGAGGAAGAACCATTCGATTTTTATTTGATGGAACGGAAGATGAGTTTCAAGCTGACTTAGGCAAACTTGGAAATACACCTTTACCAAAGTATATCAACCGCGATGCTGAAAAAATCGATCGAGAGCGTTATCAAACCATCTATGCAAAAGAAATGGGAGCTGTAGCTGCTCCAACTGCTGGATTACACTTTTCTGAAGAATTGATGAAGCGCTTAGAAATTAAAGGCGTTGATTTTGCGGAACTCACTCTTCATGTGGGACTAGGAACTTTTAGAAATATTGAAGTTGAAGACCTTTCCAAGCATAAAATGGACGCTGAGTATTTCAGAGTACCTCAAAAGGCCGCAGAAGTAGTTAATAAAGCTAAATTGGCGAATAAACGGGTATGTGCCGTAGGAACAACTTCTATGCGTGCAATTGAGTCTGCTGTCTCGGCTGAAAGGTTGTTAAAGAATGCAGAAGGTTGGACTAACAAATTTATCTTTCCGCCATTTGAATTTAATATCGCCAATGCAATGATCACCAACTTTCATTTACCTAAATCCAGTTTGGTTATTATGGTTTGTGCCTTTGGGGGTCATGACATGATTATGGACGCTTATCAGACTGCGATTAAAGAAAAGTATCGCTTCTTTTCTTATGGCGATGCGATGCTAATTATTTGATTTCGAAAGTTTATTTTTTGACTTTTAGAAGAAAAAGTTGAAATAAGAAATAATTAACAATTAGGAGATTCTCCTATAAAGCTCATTTTCAGTTGTTTAAATAATTGAGGATGAGCTTTTTTCGTTTTTGTTCTAAACTTTATCGGCGTCTATTGCTTTGATTAACTAGAATGTTTACATTTGCCCGATACCAATGTTAAAACAATTTGTTTATTACTGGTACCGACAAACACATTCTGTTTTAATATTAAGAAAGAACTAATATGTATTGGACATTAGAATTAGCGCATCATTTAGAAGATGCGCCTTGGCCAGCAACCCGTGATGAATTAATTGATTACGCGGTCAGATCTGGAACACCTTTAGAGGTTATTGAAAACTTGCAAGCCATGGAGGACGAAGGTGAAGCCTACGAAAGTATGGAAGACATTTGGCCCGACTACCCTAGAAAGGATGACTTCCTTTTTAACGAGGATGAATATTAATTTGTAACAAGTTTCAGCGTTTACAACCATTTTACAGGCTAAAAAATAGCGTTTCTGAGCTCAGAAACGCTATTTTTTTTGTTACATACATCCCATCTATTTTATACGCTTGATTTCAATCCTTTTATAGAAATATTCCCCTTCTTCCGGTGACATTGCATAGCTGATCAGATTCGTTACAAATCAATCTAATTTCTCATAATATTCAATTATCTGAGCATTAACCTTTTATGAAAAAAAAGAATAATTTTGGGCAAATTCGACCAATTTATCCAATCGTACTGGAAACAATAAAGCTCAAAATAGCGTAGATTAGTAGTGGCCAAAACTGTGACATCATTTTTAGCCATTTGATTGCCTTACAGATTCACATTTTACAAATATTCGCAATGAAGAATTTGAATGAGATCGCAAAGATCGTTACCAAAAAGAAAGTTAGAAAGATTGAAATCTTTGACGATCACTCATTAAAGCATAAGAATAGTAAGTTCAACGAATTCTATGAAGCCATCATGAATGGCAAATTCAAGAACGACAGGGACGCTTCAACTTTCCTTTACAACTGCTCCCCTACTGATGATAAATATCGTCAGTTGAAGTCAAGATTTAGAAAAAGATTGCTCAATACCTTATTTTTTCTTGATGTTAATCTTCCTTCCACTTCAAATTATGATCGCGCTTACTATAGTGTGAATAAGGATTGGACCTTGGTGAAAATTTTACTTTCCAATGATGCTCAAAATACCGCGGCAGCTTTGGCTCGGCAGATATTGACAATTGCTCTTAAATTTAAATTTGCTGATGTTATTGTAAACTGTGCAAGAATTCTAAGAAAATATTCGGCTTCTACGGGAAATGAAAAAGATTACGAAGTCTATGATCAACACTCTAAGCAATTCCAAAATGTTTTAGATGCTGAAATTCGATCTGAGGAATTATACCAAAGGGTAATAATGAATTATTACAAACCTTTAGCCCAAGAAAATGAACTAAAGGAAAGGATTGATACTTATTGCGATGCTTTGGTTGGTCTATCAGAAATTTATGATTCTCCAGTAGTTATTTACAACATGTATTTAGTTTGGACTTATAGATATGAAATGTTGAAAGACTATAACTCCATGTTAGAGGTTTGCAACAAAGCAGAAAAATATATTTCGGATAATCCAGCCTATTATCAAGATGATAAATTGGCCACTTTCCAGATGAAAAAGATGTCAGCTTATCTGCATATTCGAGATTGGAAAAATGGTAAAATCAATGCGGAAAAGTGTTTGCAATCCTTCCCAGAAGGATCTGACACCTGGTTTGTTTTTATGGAATATTATTTACTCTTAGCCATACATACTGATAATTTCATTAACGCTACTGCAATCCATTCCAAAGCAGTGAACAATTCCAAGTTTAAAAAACAGAACAATAAGCTTAGAGAAAAGTGGAATATCTACGATACTTATCTCAACTACATTATAGAAAGCAAAGGAGAGGCAAATCCGATCCTCTTAACTCAGAAAAAGAAAAATTTCAGACTCTCAAGATTTCTTAACGATCCTATTTTGTACCCAAAGGATCAGAGAATTTTCACTGTTCATATGGTAGTGGCGCAAATTCTCTTCTTCCTAGAAAAGAAAAGCTACAATGCGATTTCTGAAAGAATTGATCGATTGAAAAGTTATGCAAATCGTCAATTGAAAAAGGATGAGTACTATCGCTTGATTCAGTTTATCCGACTTTTACAACAGCTTGTAAAAGCAGAATACAAAGTATCAAACCTAAGTAACACTGAAAAATATTACGATCGTTTGATTGAAACTCCTTTCTCTTATCGCGGAATAATTTCAGAATTGGAAGTCATACCTTACGAGAAACTTTGGAATAGCATCTTAGAAAGATTGCAACCAGCAATGGCTAATGCGAGATAGGAATTATTATAACATTCAGTTGTCCCATATTGGGACAACAAATAAATAAGGGTAAATTCTCAATGGCTTCGTACCTTTCCTAAAAATTTAGAAGGTGATTATAGCTATTGACGGATATTCCTCCTGTGGAAAATCAACTCTTGCAAAGGACTTAGCAGCTGAACTCAATTATACATATTTGGATAGTGGAGCCATGTATCGAGCTGTAACGCTTTATTTTCAAGATAATAATGTAAAGCTAGATGATAGCCAGCAAGTTTCTGAAGCGCTAGCAAAAATAAGTATTCGCTTTGAACAGCAATCCAACCGAACTATACTCAATGACATTGATGTCGAATCTGAAATCCGTTCTCCAAATGTAACCGATCTGGTTAGTCCTGTTTCAGCAATTTCGGCAGTTAGAATAAAAATGGTTGATCAGCAACGATCATTAGGTCAAGAAGGGAATATTGTAATGGATGGAAGGGATATTGGAACAGTGGTTTTTCCAAATGCAAAATTAAAAGTATTTCTTACGGCCAGCGATGAGATTAGAATGGATAGACGTTGGCAAGAAATGCAAAGAAAAGGATATGAAATCTCTAAGGAAGAAGTATTAAAAAGTCTAAAATCTAGAGATCATATTGATTCAAACAGAGAGGACAGTCCTTTAAGACAAGCCAAAGATGCTGTTTTGTTGGATAATTCGAACTTAAAGCGGAATGAACAAAAGGAAATGATCCTTGCTTTGGTAAAACTGAGGAATCAAACTTAAATGCATAAATCATGAAAAACCACCCTTCACGAAGAAGGAGTGGCTTTCATTTCCCCAAAGCTATTCTTGATCTAATTGATTTTGTTTTATTGGCTAACTTACTAGTTAACGTATATTTCATATACAATTTTGTGCCAATAACATTAAACACTGTTTTTCAACAATTTACAAAATACAATTAATTTATATTTGTCCTAATACGGGACAAATTTTCCCAATTATGGACAAATTGCATTTTCAGTATCATCCTAGTCTATTATTCCTCGGATAATTTCTATTTTGGCATAGTTTTGTAATTAGTATAATTGGATATTTTTTCAGCTTAGTTTCAACCAAATAATTGTCACACCTCAAAAAACCAATTGTTGATATATTTGGTCACCAAAACAAGCAAATACACACTAATACTACTATTAAAAATAGGCTCATCTTAAAGATTTTGTCTATACCAATCTCTAATGCAGCGTCACGAAGGACGTTCTGCGTATCTCACATTCTCATTATTCAGTCCCTACATTTGAATCAGCTTCCCACTGTTATTCTATAGAAAATACTAATCATAACCCTTTTGTACTCAGCCCCGCATTTGTTAGTGGTTTAATACTAAACCTGCGAACCCCGCAGCCCCTGTATTTATTAACTGATAAATTTTATGTTATGATTGGT
>CALGJW010000352.1 GCA_937930025.1 uncultured Saprospiraceae bacterium
CGCTATTGGATAGGATCAAAGAATCGTCACCGATATGGCATTCACAGCCAATAATAGTTCCAGGATGAATCTTTATGTTATTGCCAAGTATTGCATCGTGTTCAATTAGCACATTGGCCATGAGTTCGCAACCAGTTCCAAGACGTACTCCTTTTTCGATTACCACATTTGGCCCCAAGATGGTGCCTTCGGGAATCTCAACACTTGGATGAACAATGGCAGAAGGATGAACGGAATCCCAACCTGATTGAAGATAATCATGGTCTGCGTATTTCTGCTTTAGACGAGCATGAGAAACGCCGATATTACTACTTGTAATGATAGCCGTACCATTGAGACTTTGTGCTTCCGGTCCATTTAGATTTTTCGGAATAATGATAAGGGAAACACCATTGGCCACCGCAAGATCTAGTGCTTTCTGGTTGGGAGCAAAAACCATATCTCCACTTTTGGCAGATTCGTATGGTGCGATTTTTTGTATCCTAGCCGCTGCATTGCCCAGCAATTGTACCAAAGCATCCTCAGCTTCGCTTTCTTGAAATATTTCTTCAGCGGTTTTATTCATGTTTTTTCGGAGAATCTATGATGATGGTTCGTTGGGTTCAATTTACGTAAATTTTAGCCAATTTGTATGCCTATAAATATTGCGCTCCTAGGGCTTCAATTCAATTTAAACTAGATCCTATGCTAATATAATCCAAGGTTAAATCTAAAATGCCCATCCGTCAAAACCTTCACTTCAGCACGATTATACAACCTACAAGAAAACTTACCTTCAATTATTGCAGTTGGAAAATATCCTCCGGAAGATGGGCCTCTGAAAGTGATTTCAAAAGTACTTTCAGATTGTTCTCCGTCTTTGGTTGTCCAGGTTTCCCCTTCTTCATCAACTATATTTATAATAGCTCTTTTCGTTTCCCAATCCGAGCATAATGCGATTTCATCGTAATTTGAAAAGCCCGGCTTAAATAATTCATAATGTACGTCTGGGTTATCTGAAGTTCCTCTTGGAATATGTTTACTTAAAAATATCTGCCCCTCAATAGATGAAAACCCATCTATCCAAGTTGCGCCGTTAAATAAAACCTCGTTATCATTTCCACAAAGATTAACAACAGACTCAAAAGAATTGAATCCAGGATAACTCGTTTCTACTCCTTCACTAACCCAATAATGGTAATAACCGGATGTTGGAGGACCTGCGAATGGACATGGAGCGCAAACCCCTCCGCAATCAATAGATGTTTCATCTTGATTTAAATTTCCATCGGCACAGAGATCAGTGATTCCTATTGCTTCATCAAAGTCGTGTTTACAAGAATGAAATAGTGCTATGGAAAATAGGATTAGAACTAGCACTAAGCTGGGTTGAAACAGATTGGTTATGTTTTTCATTGCCCTTCGTGAAGTTGTTGTTGTAAAAATATAAAATTTTAAGGCTTAAAACAACGCCGCATTAGACGCTAGGTTGCCAAAGGCGCAGTTTCGAATAAGGTCTTTGTCAAATTTTGACTTTATCAACGCGCCTCCGGTGCTGAAATTCAAGGGTTGGAAAATTCGTGGCTATAAATATTACACCCCTCTGGGGCTTCTTTCTAGAGATTCAATTTGACATAGCGCTTTCAAAGATTATGTACAAGATTTTAAACTACCTAATAAAAATCTAGTCCAACATAAATTCCAGGGACCAGGGACCAGAGACCAAGAACCCCTCACAATACATTCGACACTTTTAAATTTTTAATTTGGATTTTTAAATTTTGACTTTATCAACACCCCTCCGGGGCTTCTTTCTAGAGATTCAATTTGAAATCACGCTTTCAAAGATTATGTACAAGATTTTAAACTACCTAATAAAAATCTAGTCTAACAAAAATTCCAGGGACCAGGGACCAAAGACCAAGAACCCCTCACAATACATTCGACACTTTTAAATTTTTGATTTAGATTTTTAAATTTTGACTTTATCAACACCCCGATGGGGCTTCATTGTAGCGATTCAATTTGACATCACACATAAATAATTTTTCGCACTAATTAAAAATACAGCCCTAATGCGTACATCCGATCGCAACATTTTCATGTACAGACGCAATGCTTTGCGTCTCTGCCAAATTTCGTACAGACGCAATGCATCGCGTCTCTGCCAAATTTTTAATATCAATCTATCGCCCCCCGCTTACCAAGCTCCACCACTTCCAAATTTTTCACCTTTCCTTCTTCCACATCAAACCGCAGCAAGGTGCGCATAAAATGAAATCCATGATGTCCTGCTGCGCCTGGGTTCATATGCAACAATCCTAGCTCCTTATCCGGCATAACTTTCAGTATGTGAGAATGGCCACAGATAAATAGGCCTGGCGGATTATTTTTCAATTCATTTCTAACGCGACTAGAATACCGTCCGGGATACCCGCCGATGTGTGTCATCCATACATCTAACCCTTCGCAATCAAATCGATTGTGCTCTGGGTAACGATGGCGCATGTCGGGATCATCAATATTTCCCCATACTGCTTTGACCGGCTTGAAGGCTTCGAGATCGTCCATTACTTGGTGGATTCCCATATCGCCGGCGTGCCATATTTCGTCTACATCCTTGAAATGTTCAAAGACCGTTTTGTCTAGATAGCTATGTGTATCTGAAATTAAACCAATTTTCATGTAGGACTACTTCATTACTTGCACCCAAGTGTTTGCAACTGTCTGCTGATCTTGAGTCAATTGAATTAAATAAGCACCCGATCCCATGGAACTCAAATCTAGATTTACTGTATGAGCCATTGTTAAATTTTCAATTAGCTTTCCAGTTGAATCATACACGAACAACTTCATGTCATTTACATCCGTGTTATTGAAGGAGATGGTAAATTTTCCTGTGGATGGGTTTGGCGCTATGATCCAATCTGGATTCCAACTTAGGTCCACATTAGCCACATTCACAAACAAAGATTCACAAACCATATGTGATCCACCAGCATTAGTAACTGTGAGGCAAACATTGAATGTGTTGTCACTTGTAAAGGTATGGGTAGGATTTTGATTAGTATCTGTGACGCCATCACCGAAATCCCACAACCAACTGGTCGGATCATTAGTGGATAGATCTTCGAAATGAACCAGTCCAGGAACGCTGGCAGTATCCTGGTAGGTAAAGGCGGCAACTGGAGCAGGAGGATAGGAGCTTACTGTTACCGTTTCACAAACTTGATCGCTTCCCGTGACATTTGTTACAGTTAGGCAAACTTGGTAATTTCCATTTGCAGGAAAAAGCAGTGTTGGATGTTGATCCATAATGGTAATTCCATTTCCAAAATCCCAAAGCCATTGGTTAGGTAAATTTGTGGAAAGGTCTGTAAAATTAACTAGTCCGGGGATAGTGGCATGTGGTACATAAACAAAAGCGGCCATAGGAAGTGGTGGCGTTGCATCCACTGAAATTGTTTCGCAGACTTGATCACTTCCTGCAGAATTGGTAGCGGTCAAGCACACCGTATAATCGTCCGATACCGCATAGTTATGAATTGGATGTTGTACGTCTGCGGTATTTCCATCCCCAAAATCCCAAAGCCATTCCACTGGGCCATTGGTAGAAACATCGGTAAAATCTATCTGACCAATTCCACTTAGATTTGCTTCATGAGTGAAGGCAGCTCCCGGAACTAAACTTGGTAAAGCATCAATATTTGCCTGCCAAGAAAAGCCATCCACACCAGTACCTAAACTGTCCAACTGCATTCGAGCCAATTCTCTTTTCGACTCTCTGGCATAAAAGGTATAGGAAGTATTGTAGGTGGTATCGGCTAAAATAGGTGCCCAAAAGAATCCAAAGAAAACCTCAATGGTCAATTCAACCGAAGATTTCGTTTCTACACGTAACACATCAAAATCTCCTTGAGGCAAACGAAGTACACCATAAGCATCCGCAGTCACTGTATCTCTGGCTGAAGAAATTACTCTTGCCGTATCTACTCCAGGCTGCGGATCCGCTATTCCAAAAACAAATCCATAGTCATCAACAAAACTATCTCCATACTCCGTAGGATATTTGAAGATTGTTTGAGTTGGATTTAAAGTTATTTCAGCACCAAATCCCATGACGTTTGAAGAGATTAATCCTAAAGCAATTACCTCATCACTGGTCACCTGCCCAAACTGAATGTTTGTGCCTGTCTGGTCCGTAATGGCAATGGTGGACTGAGGAAATAACCCGGAAGAATCTACACTTGCGGGATCCACATAATATTCTGGCTGTTCAAAGTCTATCGCTATTCCACTAAAGTCCCAAACTTGATTAGGTCCTGCATTCCCAACTTGCAGACCTGTCGTTTGAGCTGATGTAGTGAAAGTAAGCGTATCTCCTACTAACGGAATTTGGTCAGATCCAATGGTTATTTGCGCGTTTAAACCATTTACTAGGCCAAAAATCAGTAAAAACAAGTATATAATATTTTTCATGTTCCTAAAGCTTTTATGTGTTTGTGTTTACGTCGGATTTGAAAGCACAATATAACAAATACCAAATTGAGGGTATGTATATATATGTACATAACCCTTAACTTTGGAGTATCAATACAACGGGGCATCCTGCTCCATGTACTTATCTCCCCACTTATTTATGCTTAGCCTAAGCTTCGCTTAGGAACCGTTATTAACAATCAGCGTTCTGTACATCAGAACCTGTAAGATGTATTTTGTTTGATTAAAGTTTTAGGTGATTGTGTGTTAATCAAAAACTGTTTTACAACATGAAATCAGTTTTTGGGACGGCCTCTCTTTACAGTTTACTGTAATGAGGGGCTTTTTTTCTTTGTCCAATCCATGAAGAGACTTACCTTCGCCAGTAATGGAGCAAACCCTTAAAATAAAATCGGGATTATTGGGAAAACAACCTAAGTTAGGTATTCTCGGTGCAGGTCAATTAGGAAAAATGCTAGCTCATGCTGCTGCCAATTGGGATCTACCTTTATATTTCTTAGATAAATCCACCGATTTCCCCGCGGGACCTTATGCGGCAGACTTTTTTACAGGAGATTTTAAGAACTACAAAGATGTCTTAGCGTTCGGTCGTCAGATGGATATTCTAACCATTGAAATCGAACATGTTAATACGGATGCCTTACTTCAACTGGAAAAAGAGGGAATTAAAGTACATCCCAATCCTAAGGCACTAAATATTATCAAAGACAAGGGATTGCAAAAGCAATTCTATGAACAAAGAAATTTTCCAACCTCTTCCTTCCAATTATTTGAAAATGCAAAAGCCATTTTACAAGCTTTAGATAATGGAAGCCTAGCACTTCCCTTTGTTCAAAAGTCACGAGGGGAAGGATACGACGGTAAGGGAGTTGTGGTAGTAAAAAACAGTGAGGGCCTTCCTGGGTTAATTGATGCCCCATCCTTGTGTGAACCACTAGTGGATATCGAAAAGGAATTAGCAGTCATTGCCTGCCGTAACGAATCTGGCCAGGTAGTCACCTACCCTATGGTTGAAATGGAATTTGAACCTTCAGCCAATCTAGTTGAATTTTTATTTTGTCCAGCTGCAGTTAATCAAGATATCGAAGCAAAAGGAAAAGACATTGCTGGAAAGCTAATTGAAGCCTTTGACATTTGTGGGCTATTAGCCGTGGAATTTTTCTTAACAAAGTCAGGGGAACTCTTAATAAATGAAGTCGCTCCGCGACCACATAATTCAGGACATCAAACCATCGACGCCAATGTTACTTCTCAGTTTGAATTGCATTTGCAAGGCGTATTAAACTTACCTTTGGGAAATACTGCGTTGGTTCAGCCTGGAGTGATGATCAATCTTTTAGGCGAGCCTGGGCATAAAGGACCGGTGAAGTATGAAGGGTTAAAAGAAATGATGCAATTATCAAATATTCATTTGCATTTGTATGGGAAAAAAGAAACTCGATCTTTGCGCAAAATGGGACACGCAACGGTGGTACATTCAGATTTAGAAAAAGCAAAAACCATTGCCAGGAAGGCACAAGCAATATTTAAAATAAAGTCATGAGCGAATCTGTAGAAAGTATTCCGGTAGTAAGTATAATCATGGGATCAGATTCCGATCTGCCTATCATGAAGGAAGCCGCAGAAATATTAACCCAATTTAACATTGAGTTTGAGCTAACGATTATTTCAGCGCATCGCACACCCACTCGTATGGTGGATTTCGCAAGCAATGCGCATCAACGAGGCATCAAAGTAATCATTGCTGGTGCTGGCGGAGCAGCTCATCTTCCAGGAATGGTCGCCTCTATTTCTCCTCTTCCTGTGATTGGCGTTCCTATAAAGTCTTCTAACTCTATCGATGGTTGGGATTCTGTACTTTCAATTTTGCAAATGCCGAATGGAGTTCCTGTAGCTACAGTAGCTTTGAATGCGGCAAAAAATGCAGGCATTCTCGCAGCTCAAATTTTAGGAACGTCAGATAAAGAAGGAATGAATGCGATGCTACTGTACAAGTTGGAATTAGCGCAGTCAGTCAGAACTAAGTTTGAGAAATTGGCGGAAGTGGGTTGGGAAAAGTATAAGAAATCGGTTTGATGATTTTCTTGGGTTTTTCTATTTCTTCGAAATCCCTTTCTATTATTTTGACACTTGAGTTTTTATGTTTGATTAGGTTTCTTGATTTCTAAAACCTCTTGTCTTACTTTTTTTCATTGAAAAAAAAAGTAACCCACCACTCTAATAATAAACATTTAGGTTGGTCGACAGGCAAAAAAAAATCTAGAAATGCTTAAAACCTGTCTGCCGCCAGGCAGGCTTGCCTTACCGGCTTCAAACATATCTATTTGCTATGCAGGCAGTAAGCATTTCAAGCTCCGCTGGTTTTTCATTTCTTCGAACCCTCACTTCGTTATATTTCTCAGGATATACACAATTGACCAATTATTAATCTCACATTCACCGTATCGAATTCGTGGAAATTCGCAATTGCGAAGCAATTATTCGTGAAAATAATTACGCTCCTCATACACGTTTGATTTGTGAAAATTTGTGTAATTCGTTGCTACTCATACACGGTATTAGATTCAAAGTTCTTTCGACTCACCATCCATTCGACCCCAGAACCAAGCGACCAGCACCCAGTCACCTCTCTTTCGACTCACCATCCATTCGATCCCAGAACCAAGCGACCAGCACCTAGAACCTAGTACCCCGATCTACTTCAATCGTAATGCAAACTCCACCCGCCGATTAAGCAATCGCCCTTCCAATGTTTCATTGCTAGCTTTCGGCTGTGTCTGTCCATATCCCATAGCAGACATGCGACTAGCGCTTACTCCTTGGCTAACCAAATAATTTTTGCAAGCGTCAGCTCTGGATTGTGAGAGCACTCTATTTTTTTCCTCCTCCCCTACACTATCCGTATGTCCAGAAATGAACAGCTGGTATTCGGGATATCGTTTGAGGATGTCGACTAGCTTTGCTAACACAGGTAAACTTGGTGCAGTCAATGCTGCGGAACCTGTTTCAAAATTCACCGCTTGCACGGCGAATTCTAAGGTTGCTTTGTCTTCCATTGAAATTTCAGGACAACCTGAATTACTCAAAGGTCCCGGCTTATTTGGACAACGATCTTGACTATCATCCAATCCATCGTCATCTGAATCTGGACATCCTTTAGCGTTGGCTGGTCCAGCCAATTGCGGACAACGATCAATTTCATCTGCTACTCCATCGCCATCAGAATCTTTTATTTTTTCAGGACATCCATTTAGTGCTCTAATTCCTTTTTCATTGGGGCAATCATCTTTACTATCTTGAATCCCATCTCCATCAGAATCTGGACAACCATTAAAACTTCGAACGCCAGCCACATCTGGGCAATCATCTACCAAGTCAAAAAGTCCGTCACCATCAGAATCAGGACAGCCCTTATGTTCAGGTGGACCAGCAAGATCTGGACAGGCGTCTACCTGATCCCCAATCCCATCTCCATCCGAATCCGGACAGCCGTTCAATTCTCTTTTCCCAGCCATGTCCGGGCATTCATCCTCTTCATCTAACACGCCATCCTTATCTCGGTCAGCTACCTCTATAAGAACAGGAGGTGCTACTGGCTGAATTAATTCATTCAGATTTAATCCCAAGCCTAAGCCATGAACATAGTTTTTCCTATTCCCAGAAAATGAAAATCGATATTCTGATTGAAGGTTTAAATAAAGAACTCTATTTAATCGGATGTTGAATCCCAATCCTAAAGGGACTTGAATATCAGAAATTCCATTTGGTTCAGCGGCAAAACCTGCTCCAGCAACCAGGTATGGATCGATGGTAGCTTTTTTATCGTAATGCAATTCTAACAAGCCATCGAAACTTATATTTCTTCTATTTTTTAATTCTTCGGGAAGATGGATTACGTTCACTCTGAACGGAATGGCGAAGTCCAATTTATCGTTTAGAGAACGTGCATATTTAAGTTCGAATCCACCAGTATAATCATCAAAATCAAGGACAGAATGATTCGATCCAAAAAAATGATTGACAAAAGTCCGCTTGGCGTAAATGGTATGATTGGTTGGATTTTTAGCATCAACAATCGTTGAGATGCTGTCTTGAGCAGTTAAAAAAGAAATTGCTCCAACGACAAGTAGTAAACTGAGCCGGATGTTCATATTGCTTTAAAATGCTGTTTTTGAGCCACTTAAAGTGGAATAATTCTGTTTTTACTCCCTACCAATCCTTGCACATAGGACGAAAATAAGGATAAATTCTACCTAAATCTACTCAAAATTAGAGCCAAAGCCTTCTTTTTCAGACAACAAGAATTTTCTTGGAGCATTGGTAGGAAATAAAGAGGCAGTCTCTTGGTTTTCCATCTGAATAAAAAAAGCATGTGGTCGTTCTTCAATCGGGAAAGCTATATCCCAGAATCTCAAATTATTATTCATCGCATGTCTTGTCCAAGGGCCCTTCGCCACCGCTTGGGTAAAAAGCCAGGCTCGATCGGCTTTAACCAATTGGCATTTGAAAATCCATTGCGTGCTATCCCGTATTACTTCATGGTTTAAATAAAGTGGAGGTTCTGATTCAAAAACGGGAGTACTTATCAAATAGTTTACCCTTTTTTCCATTAATTCTTGTATCCCTACCATTTCAATTTTTCCAATCTGAACTGTCTTTTTATCATTATCCTCAAAATCCTTACTGCTGTATAATTTCAATCCTGATCCATTTACCGCTTCTCTGATTTGAGCTTTATAATTTTTCATTAATTCCAAATACTTGCCATTGTTGAAAAAATCCTCGCATATTGTTCTAATCATAAAGCGGTACAGCTTAATGTTTTTTTCATCGGATAAAAATGTACTAATTAATGGTCTTTCCTTAGTTCTCAAATGCACTTGTAAAGAGTGCTTTTGCATTTCTTCAGTGCTTAACTTTCCTGATTTTTCTCCATCAAATGGAAAGCCTCCAAAAGATAAATTAAGATCCCACATTATTGGATGCCAAACTTTAAAGGTATCCCGATACAGATAGTAATTATGGCTTAATTTCCCTGTGTACGAATCAAGATTGACGAGGACAGAATTCAACGCAAGCATCCACATGAATTCAAAATCTGCCATTTCTCCTGATAGTTCTTCCGGTGAATGATTTATCTTTTGAATAAATTTTTCAAGCTGCTTCCATCCTTTCTTACTTTTTAATTCATACAAACTTTTATAACAATCGGGATTTTCATAAAACATTAAATTGGACATAGGCTCAGGACTGCAATGCAGCGCATCAGATTGCGAATAATCCGGATCACATTTGAATAGCACGCCCTTCTTGGTTCCAAAATTCTCTTTTAGAAAATGATTGTTAATTGAACTATTACCGACATAAATCCCATAGTCTATTCCATTGATAAAAAGGTGAAAAAATGAAACTTTGGGAGTCGGCAAATAATTGTCTACAATTTTAAAGCTCAATACCTCCCTTAGGTAGCTTGGATCTCGAAAGGAATTGGAAAGCTTTATCTTATTGGAGCCGTCAGGTAATGTAGTTCCTTTTATGTGTGCATTAAGATCAATATTAAAGGGAAGTTTTTTGCTTTCTTTTTTACTTGGATTATTGTATGAACTATTTCCTTTGAAACGTACTGCTACAGAATCATAAACCACACTGGCTAATGTCAATTTAGCTGGTATGCGAATTTCCAATTTTTGTTTCTTAAATGCTTTGAGCTTATTGTTCCAATGATCGTCATAGAATTCCAATTCCATTTTTTGTAAAGCAGTATCATCAAAGGCAGACTGGGCAAAAAGTGTAATATTGCAAATCGCAAACAAAAAAGAAAACCAATACTTGAGCATACTACGTTTTATCTGTGAATTCTAATCAATCTTGCAAAATAAGCAATGTTTCTTGAGTCTCAGCAAGATTTAGTTGAGAAAAACAATCAAAAAAAGTTGGAATAAAAACTGATTTCGTATGTTTGAAATTCTAATTTAATTGTTCGTACTCTAAAGCTTTAAATTTCAATTATGCAACCAAGTCTTATCATTCTTGCAGCCGGTATGGGCAGTAGATATGGTTCTCTCAAACAATTGGACGGCGTAGGTCCGAAAGGAGAAACGATCATCGATTACTTGGTTTATGATGCAATCAAGGCAGGATTTGGCAAGGTGGTTTTCGTAATCCGCGAAAGTTTTGCAGATGAGTTCAAAACAAAGGTAACTCAGAAATTTCAAGATAAGGTAAAAGTTGATTTTGCCTATCAAGCGGTTAATACGCCAATAGAGGGAATTGAAAAATTACCCGAGCGGACAAAGCCTTGGGGAACCGCGCACGCTGTGCTAGTTGCAAGGGACAAAATAAACGAACCTTTTGCTGTTGCTAATGCGGATGACTTTTATGGCAGAGATGCTTTCATACAACTCGGAAAGTATTTACAAGAAGGCATTGACGATTCAAACTATTCCATGGTGGGTTATCAGCTTTCAAAAACTCTTTCGGATAATGGAACTGTATCTAGAGGAGTTTGCGAAAGAGATGAGAATGAGTATTTGACAACTGTAATTGAGCAAACTAAAATCGGGAAAGAGGAAAATAAAATATATTTCTACGAAGAATCGGAAAAACAGGAATTATTGCCGGACAATTTAGTATCCATGAATCTATGGGGGTTTCATCCATCCATTTTCAAGCATATGAATGAGCAATTCATTGAGTTTGTAAATGAAAATTCGAATGAACCTAAAGCCGAATTTTTTATTCCTTTGGTCTCAAATCGATTGATAAATAATAACACTGTTAAAATCAAAGTTATCCCTACCAATTCAGATTGGTTTGGTGTTACCTATAAAGAAGATAAAGTAATTATTCAAGAAGCTATTTTGGCTATGATTGATAAGGGAATTTATCCTGCGAAACTTTGGGCTTAAAGATTGGCAATCAATCCATTTGAACTCTCCACTGCAAAAAAGCGCATCTCCAAAGCAAATTGCTTAAAGTATTTCACTTGAAGGGCTTTCCCAATTTTTTCGACATTACCCTTTTTTACTAATCCAATCACACTACCTCCAAACCCGCCTCCCATCATTCGTGCTCCAGCGACTTCTTGAAGTCCCTGAAGATGTTCTGCTATAAAATCCAATTCAATACAGCTCACTTCGTAGAAGTCTCTAAGGCTTTCATGTGTTATATTGAGCAGTACTCCCAAAGCATGAGCATCCTGGTTTTTCAAACAATCAACTGCCAATAGCGTACGTTCGTTTTCTTTTATTACATGTTCGATCCGATCCCTTTGTTTGCCTTCCAGTAATTCCAAATGATCGATATTCAAATTTCGGAAGTTGGTGACAGTAGAATCTGATTGCTTTATTTTTTGCAAAGCATTTTTGCAAGTATTTACGCGATCACCATAGGCTGTCTCGGCCAAATTATGTTCAACCCTAGAATCGAAGATGCAAAATACATGTTCCTTAAAATTAAAAGGAATGTACTGCGTTGAGTTGTCCAAACAATCGAGTAAAATCGCATGGTTTGCCATTCCATTTATGATGGAAAATTGATCCATTATCCCTCCCTCGACAGCCACTCCCCTTTCAGCGGTTATGGCGAATTCAAGGATTTCATTTTGATTGAGATTAAGGTCATAAAGTTTTGACAAGACTACCAAAAAACCACAGCATAGTGCTGAAGAAGAAGAAATGCCTGCACCAATCGGAAGATCTCCTCCAAATACCAAATTGACAAAATAATCATTCGGATACTTTTTCTTCACTTGAATAAGACAAGCTTGTAAAAATTTTCCAAAACCCGATAAACAAGGTTGATCCGTCAGAGTCACTTCCTCGTTTAGATTAAGCGCAACTATTTGAGAATTTTTTGTGCTCGACTTAGATGCAAAAAAGTGAATGTATTTGTTGATCGCAAAGGGTAAAACAAAACCTTGATTATAGTCCGTATGCTCCCCTATGATATTGGCCCGGCCAGGAGCCGATAGTTGGACTGATGAAGTTCCAAATTTTCCTTCAAAGACTGCCAAACATTCCTCCTTGCTTTTTGATATACTCACGATGTAAATTATTTTTATACTTACTAGTTTATCTTTTTACAGTATATAGCTCTTAATCAAATTCCTATTTTCAGAAATTTATGAACCGAACTACAAAGAAGGTCTTCGAATCAGTACACTAGGTATTATTTCTTTGATAGGTTCCTTTGTCTTTACAAATATTGCTGCTTTCCGAGCCATTTCTTTAAAGTCTGTTGAAAAAGTGCTAATTCCACCGCAAATGATTTTTTTTATGGTGCTTTCATTCTGCGAAAGGATCCCGATATCTTTCCCAATAATTATTTTCTGTTGTTGACAATCTTTCAGAATTTCCCAAAGATCATTATCGTTGATAGTAAAATAGACTGTACCTTTTTTAAGACTTTCAGGGATATAAGAGCGAATAATTTCATATTGCCACTTTTGTTCTTCCATATAATCTCGAAAAGCTCTGAATATTCCGCTAGGGTAATCTGTTTTTTCTTTATAAAACAAAACAAATTTTTTATAAACTTTCAGGGCATCTTTTAAAGAGACCAAGGCTTGATACATTGGTTCTTTAAATTTTTGAGAAATGAAAGAGACATCCGAAGAAACTTCAAGATGTCTATCTACAATAAGCAATTTTTCACTGGGAATGGCCTTCAATATTTCTTTTGTTCGCCTACTGGCAATTGGAGCTATAATATACATTCCATATTTGGTGATTACATTTGATACAATAGACTCGAGGACTTCAAGATTATTATGATGGAAAAAAATATCCAATTGTATATTTTCGCCTAGCTCATTCCGAAAAGTGTTATAGAATTTTTCTTGGAAAGAATGAAACGCATAAAGGATCAATGCTATTTTTAATGTCTGTTGGGTATAGTCATTCGCAACATAATACCCCAATCTATTCTTGGATTCAATAATACCTCTTTCCTTTAACTCGGTGTATGCTTTAAAAATTGTCTTCCTTGCAAAACCCAATTCACTTACCATCATGTTCACAGAAGGAAGCAAAGCACCTTTAACTAAAATCTTCGAATCGATTGCATTTACAATTCCGTTCACCAGCTGCTCATGTTTTGAAAGCTGCGGTAAATCTTTTAAATCAATTATATATTGAAATATCTGACTCATTTTCTACTTCGTAGCTGACCTATACTACTCTATGCTACTAAGGTAAAATTTATTCCCATACGAAAATAGAAATTCATCGGTTAATTAAATATAACTGAGATTTACATTCAATTAAGTTAGCTGGGAAAATAAATTAACATTTTACTCGATGCGAAATCTCAATAGGATAAACATTTGCCGGGATCTTTTTGACTACCAAAAAAGGTAAAGAATGTAAAATATTAATCCTGCAAGTAGAACAATTTGGTAGCGATAATCCTTAAACCAGGGCAGATTTTCAGTTCCTTCTGATATCAAACCTTTGCGATAAGTTAACAACTCAATTTGCTCGACAGAAGGTGGCGCCGTTAGCATACTGACTACAAAAAACACGACTGTAGAAAAGAGGACCATTAATCCAACATTCATAGTATAATGCAAATCCCAGAGATCATAAATACTCAACACAAACAAAACAATTCCCATTCCTGTACCCAGAATTAGCGTCCAAAAAGCACCATGCGCATTTCCCCTTTTGTAAAATACTCCTACTAAAAAGATGACTGCAATTGGAGGTACCATTATAGAAAACATTTGCTGTAGGTAATCCCATAGTCCCGTAAAGTTTGCAATTTGGG
>CALGJW010000353.1 GCA_937930025.1 uncultured Saprospiraceae bacterium
TTTGATCATTTTGATGATCGCCAGAGGGGCCATTCAGGGCTTCCTATATCTTAAGAAGGGTGACTCCCTTCAGTAGTTTAATCTTGAACCATCAATTTTTCAACAGCCAACAAACGCTGACCTTCTTGCCACTGAATGAAATAAGCACCTGCCGCTAATCCACTGGTATTGATGATTTGTTGCTTGGTTCCAGTTGAAAGCACTTGACTTAAAACAACTTTTCCTTGTAAGTCAACCACCGTTAAAAATCCTTCAGTGCTCACTCCAAATGGTAATTCCACAGTACTGGTAGAATTACTTGGATTTGGAAATATTTTTAAGCGTTCTAGCTTTTGATCATTTGTTCCAAGTGCAGGATTATTGATATTGATGTCAATTAGAAATTCTGTTTTTCCAATGAATCCACCTTCTCCGTCTATTACTGTAAAGAAAAAAGAATCCTCAGTTGCATTATCTCCATTGTGAAAATATCTAAGTTTTCCTTGGTTAATTTGTGCTTGGTTGAATTGCGCTCCCACAGCTATAGGCAAATCATTGAATCTAAGTTCTCCATGTTCGATGCCTTCAACATAGGTATAAATCAATTCCTCAGAAGTATTATTTTGATCTTCTGAAAGCAAGAAAGATTTCTCAAAAGTTTGACCTTCATTAGGTCTTACTCCTAGCACATTGTTGTTTACTAGCTGTGGACCATTTTGAGAAACATTTGAGCAAACTTCAATGGTAAATGCTCTTAATCTTCCTGGATCAAAAGCCGAACCAGTAGTTTTTAACTTTAGGGTCCAATCTCCTTTGACATTTTGTCCATTGAAAATACTTAAGTCTCCAATTGGTTTATATTTAAATCCATCATTTGGTGGACAAGGAACTGTGGTTGGAGCTTCTGAATCGAAACCAACATTTACCTCTGATTCTCCCCCACAAGCACTTTTCATCAATTCTACTTCATCCCCATTCGGCCCTACGATACTTAATTCCAAATAAGTAACAGGAGAATAAAGAATATCAATATTTGAAATATTCAAATCATTGATCGTTCCATCATCTAAAAAGGTATAGGTATGTTCCATTTCACTAACAGCAGTTGGAATAATGATATTTAGGTTGGTATCTCCCGCTACATCACAAGTCAACGTTTCTGTATGGAAAACATGGATGTCTGTCCAATCTCCTAGGCCACAAATATTGTTTGGAGCAACTCTCCAGTAGATCGGTTTGTTTTTGCCTAATAGAATTGGAATCTGATGACTTGGTCCGTCCAATTCATCAATTTCATATAAAATAGTTGAGGTTTCAAAACTTGGAGAAGAAGCAACTTGCAAAGAATAGTTCAGTGCATTTGGAGTTAAATCCCACTCAAATAGCGGTGCCTCTTGCACGCCTTCGGCACTTTGAGCTGGACCCGTTAAGGCTAATTGAGAAAAATTATTTGAGTAAAGATCAAATTTCACAAGATGAGAAATGCTATCTCCAGCTGCGCTAATTCCTAAAACTTCCACTTCCACTAAACCGGTTGTATCAGCATTCATCATATCGAAAGTGATAGTAACCTCCTCACCTGGTAGGACTGTTTGATTGCTATAGTTTACAACTGATCCCGATGGAAGTCCGTTTACACTGAAAGTAACCGGGCTATCATAACCTTGAAGAGCTAGTGTATTTACATTAAGTTCATGTTGAGTGGGTAAACATGCTTGATACCAATAAGGAGCTACTGAAAAGTTATAAGCTGAATCTGTTGGAGCAACTATTGAGAAATTAATATTTGAAATGTCGTAGAATATATTTCCAACTGCTTCAATTTTAATTCTTGCATCTGGCGTCAACATATCAGGAAGTACAATTAAATGTGCTCCGTCGTTTTCTACATGTTCCGCCAAAGTGATTGGGTAATTATATCCACCGTCAGTTGATAAAAGAATATTTACAAATTGACAATTGACTAGTGCGCCATCTGTGTTGGCAACGTCCCAAGTAACTTCTTGTGTACTTCCTGCTTCTAGGTTTACTGAAGTATTTGGATGCATTACTAAAAATGGACCTGCTTCATCTGTGGATTCAAATGAAACATCATCCCAGCTAACTCCTCCAATGGCCATATTGTAGTCTCTTGCTAATGCTCTAAACATAAAATTTCTTGAATAAGTCGGCAATACTTCTTCGATGGAATTTACCCCTTGAACCACGTTGTTTAATCTTGGAAAATATCTGAAAGTCTTATCGCTTGGTCGGAATACTCTAAAAGTTGGAGTATTTCCAGCAGGTTGTCCCAATACTACTTGAGGCCCAGTATTCATTTGTTCAAAAGAAAATAACAAGGCGTCATTATTTTCGTCACTTGCTATTGCCTCTAATTTAAAAGGAGTAGAAATAGGAATGTAAAAATCATCATCGTAAGGAAGGTCAATATCAGGAGCATTATTATCTGAAGTAATTAGTTGCGCACAATTGTTTCCATTCCCTAGCGTCATAAAGGTTCGAATCTCACTTATGGTTCCTGGATGATAGATGTCTAATCTTCCTCCGGAAATATTTTGTACACCATTGCATGATCCATTATAACTCATGATAGTTGATCCACTTCCAGGCTCAAAACCAGTTGACCCATTGGCGTTGGTGTCAACATTGTCTTGGCCCGTAGGACACCAGTTAAAGGTATGATTTCCACGCATCTGATGTCCCATTTCATGAGCATTGGTTCCAGAAGCAGTCGCATCGATATTAGAACTAAACCAACAAGTAACGGCATTTCCTTTATTATCACCACAAACGGATCCCAAGGACGCAACACCTCCAACATCTGAGCAGGTGGAAGTGTAAATATGACCAATGTCATAATCCCCTACATTAATAATACTATTTATTGTGGAAGTACCTTGACCAATTAATTCCAAGCCTTGACCTGAGTTTGTAAAAGGATCATTAATAGCACTGGTGTGAATTAATTTATCATTGTCATCAATAAGTACTACTCGAACGGAAAGGTCTCTCTCAAAAATACTATTCAACCTTGCTACTGCGGCATTCATTGCAGCTAAACCATCTTCTACTGTTGAATTAAAACGTGCCGTCCATTCCCCTGTCGATGCAATGGCTAATCTATATTTTCTTTCCACCACAAGACCTCCAGCTTTAGCTTGAGCTATCTCAAAGTTTTCCGTAGAAGGTTTTCCGTTTACCACATCTTTGAAATCTTTCATTCCCGTTCCACAAGCTGTGCTGACATTTGCCGGTATAACTGGATTGTAATCTTTAACGTAATAGACTTGTCCGTATTCCAATTCATAAGTAGAATAAGGGTCAATATAAATCTGACCTTCGGGGCCATCTATTACACCATGAATTCCGATTGTACTTACAACCAGACGAGCTCTTCGATTTTTTTCATTTATGGCATAGCCATAATAGGACTTGATGCTTGGATATCTGGCAGAAATCCCAGGCATCATTCCTGGAGATTCAACCATTAAGTAATCAACATCATCTCCATTTGGATGAGGAAGTGTTAAAATAAGCCCTTCGCTATGCATGCGACCTTCCACTTCCATGGGTGCCTCAGATAGAAATGTTTGCAATCCTTTATAATCAAACTTGAGTGTTCTATATATGTCAGGGGTCAATGTCCTATTTTGCTCTACGGCGTCAGGAACACTGGATTTTTCTATTTCCGACCAAAACTGACCTTTTTGGCCAAAACTGGATATTGAAAATGTAATTAGGAACAGTAGGAAAGTAAATAACCTCATGATTGTTATAAATTTAATGATTCGGAGACTTCACAAATATAATACCTAGATGGTAGCATTAAAAGAGCCCCCGTCGATAACAACGGGGGCTCTTGTCTAAAATGTTAGCTAGCCGTCTATAAATCTATCTTAAAACGGCAAATTTCTTGGTTCCAACCTTATTATCTTCTTGAATTCTAAGGTAATAGACCCCATTGCTTAAGTCAGAAGTGTTAATTTTTATTCTATTTCCTTTATTCCAATCTTTTTGAAACAACATTCTTCCCTGAGCATCCACAACTGAAATTGTTCGATTAGAACTTGGTTCTTCCGTATTTACCCAGAGTTCGTTTGCTGTAGGATTTGGGAAAAGAGAGAATACATCCACATTTAGTGACTCGATGCTAAGTGATGGATTATTATCGCCAACAGAAATGTTAAACACAGTTGGTCCTACAAATCCCCCAGCTCCATCATTCACCGTGAATATAAAAGAGTCATCTACCTCGGTTGTTCCAGTATGTTCATATTTTACCTTTCGGTCATTAATCATGGCTTGTGAGAAAGTGCCTCCAATCGCTAGATTAGTTCCATTGGCATCAATCGTCCCAAATTCTGGAAGACTGACTAAAGTGTAGATTAATTCGGCGGCAGTATTATCCGGATCAGTGCACTCAAGATGTTGATCTTCGATCCACTGCGCATCTGCAGTTTTTACCAAAAGAATTTCGTTTGTAATCAACGTAGGATCTTGCGGTGTGAAATTACTACACACTTCTAGGGTGAAAGTATTCAACACTCCTGGATCGAATACAGAACCTGAATTATTGATATTCAATTTCCAATCTCCTTGGGTATTATCATTGTTGAAACTTGAAAGTGTGCCCACAGCTGGAAGATAAGTACCACCATCTGTTGGTGGACAAGGAATTGCCAATGCTGCTTGATCGTCAAAACCAATATTCAATTTTGGACCATTACATCCTTTTTCATACAATATTTCTTTTTTGCCATCCGGGCTCTCTAATTCAAGTGTGATGAAATTTATAGCTTGAAAATCTAGATCGATTACGGAAACATTCAAATCACTAATAACACCACTTTGAGCAATATTCAAGGTTGCGGAAGCATCTCCGTTGCCTGCAGGGATTGCTAACCCTATATTTTCTTCGGATAAAATACTACAAGCAAAATTGATCGTGTGAAAAACAAAAATATCCGACCAGTCTCCGGTAGAACAAATATTAGAAGGACGGACTCTCCAGTAGTATAAAGTATTTTTCATTAATGGCTGAGAAGGAGTATAACTATTTGAAGAAATACCCATTGCCTCTGTTGTATTTGCCATTTCAAAAGCAGGATTGCTGGAAATTTGAATGTCATATTGCGTCGCAGCTGCTAAATCTTGCCAATCAAAATTAGGAACTTCTGCTACTCCACTTGCCTCATTAACAGGTGTGTTTAATGAGAAACCTGTAAAATCTTGAGACAATGCATTGATAGTAAACGGACGACTAAGTTCAGAAATATTTGCACCGTTTGCAGTAAGCGTCAAGTTATACATATCTGTAGCGACCGTATTGTCAAAGTCAATTGTCAACATTACATCATCCCCTGGATTAGCAGGGTTTGTTGAAAAATTGGCTGATGCTCCTGCCGGTAATCCAGTAACCGCATAAGTGATGGGATCACTATATCCTTGGATGGCAGAACTACTAATCGTCATGATGGCATTGCCAGGTAAACAAACTTCTTCATTTACATTCAAGAATTCAAGTGCCAAACCTGGAGTAGCTGAAGCATTCACTGTAACAGACCCTGAATTTACGTTGAAGAAAAGATTGTCAGCAGCTTCAACAAGAATTCTTCCTGAAGTAGTATTTGCGTTTGGAACAAGAATATCTGCTGATCCTGTATTCGGTATATTTTCTGCCAATGTAATACTGAAATCAGTTCCAGACAAAGCCATCTTTATATTGACCGCTTGACAGTTTACTGGAAATTTATCAGTGTTAGCCACATCCCAAGTTACTTGCTGAACTGTACCTTCCACCCAAGTAGGTGAACTTGATGGAGCCGTAACTTTAAACGGTCCTGCATCTTCTGTGCACTCAAATTTTACTTCTTCCCACATTACACCACCAGCTGGTCTATGATCATCTCGAGCTGTTACTCTAAAAGTATAGCTTCGAGTATACGTTGCTAGTACTTCTCTAATATTCATAGAACCCGAAAGAATATCTCCCCATTTCGGAAAAACTCGTGTAGGGGAATCAACAGGTGGATATGACCTAAATGATGGACCATTTCCTATTGGCATTCCAAGAGGTGCAGAAGGACCAAGATCGTATTGCTCCCAGCAGTAAGTTAGGTCATCATTTTCCATATCCGTTCCTTCAGCAGTCAACGAAAAGGGTGTCATCATTGGAATGGTTACTCCACCTTGAGAAAGAATCGAAATATCAGGCTTGGAGTTGGTATCACTAAATGATCCGCAAGTAGATCCTGTTCCATTATCTCGATATTCATACATACGGACCAAACTTCCAATATTGAAATATGGATCAGGGCCGGATTGAATATCATCCGATCCACATGACCCGGCATAGGACATGATGGTACTTCCAGAACCAGGTTCATACGCATTGCCAGGAGCTAGTTGATCTTGTGAACTCAGACAACGGTTCCAAGAGTGCGGAGAAGCCGCGGAGTGACCTAGTTCATGAGCCATAATTCGAGTAACAATGTTAGAAGCATTTAGACTTGACCAACAAGTGACTCCACGGCCTTTGTTAGTATCTAAACATATAGATGCTAAGGCTGCAATTCCTCCCAAGCCATTTATGCAACTTCTTGTGAATACATGCCCAGCATCATAAGCGGCGGAGCCAATTGTTGCATCTAAGTTGGTTTGATTCTGGGCTAATAAACCAGCACCATCATTTACGGTTAGGTAAGGATCACTAATAGCCTCTGTATAAATTAGGTCATCGTTGTCCGCTATCAATTCAAATCGTACAGCCAATTCACCTTCATAAATTGCATTTATTAAGGTTAGGGCTTCATTTATCTTTGCTATTGCTTGAGGTACCCCTCCAGCAAAATCTGTAAATTCGGCTACAGTAGCTACAGCCAAACGATAGGTTTTTACCTGTACATTTTCACCTCTTGCTGTTCCCAAAGCTTCCGAAAGAATTTGAGCGGGTAAATCATTATGATCTATGTGTACCTCGTGATTACCACATTTAAAGTCAAATCCTCCCACCGGAATTAAAGCAGAGTAGTCGTACGAAATTATGTAGTTGTTATTTTGGTGGCTATAAGGTTGTAAAAAGGAATAGCTGTCACCGGAACCTTTTATTTCTGCATAAAAACTCCATGGAGAAATACTGAAATTTATCATTTCCTTTCCATTTCTTGTTTTCCCATAATAGGAACCAATTTCTGGATATTTAGCGGCAAGATTCGGATGGAAATTGCTGGTTCGTTGAATAGTGAATTCTAATTGTTCTCCTTCAAATGGAAATACCAACGTAGTAGTTTTTCCAAAATTATCTAAGGTCAACTCATCGTTTAGGGTTGACCAAAGTTGCTGGTGATCAAGCTCATAAGTATCATAATCCACGGGGATTAAACCTCTATCGCCAGATTTAATATCAGAGGGAACTGTGCCGTCGTCAATTGGGTTAAAAAAGGACTGTGCACTCATAGAAAGCACACAAACAAATGTTAATAGTCCTGTAAATGTTAATCGCATTAGGTATAGTTTTTCAATTTCTAAGGAATTCAGGCAAATTGATGATTGGCCTACCTACAAATATAACTTTTGCTATCAGATCAGAAAGGCGTCTGACTGTCTTTTAACCTACTTATTACAGAAGAATTGCTAAAATTGGTGAATTGATGGGCTGTTTAGAACCTTGCACCCACCTGAACAGTACCAATATGCACGATATTGGACGTTCCGGTCTTACGACCATTATAATTTAGCGTCAATAGAATATTGTCGGTAAGATTCCGAGTGATATTAAATTCCCACAGGTAATTTTGCCCATTTTTTAGGCCATCAAGCATTACCAATTCAATCGGAGAATTATTAGCACCATCAAATTCTATGATGGCCGCTGTTAGTTTTGCTCGCATAGAAGTCTTGCTGCTTTGGTTAAAAGTAAGCTCAAAATTCAAATCTTGTTGAAATGCATTTTCATTTCCTTTTAATGGCGCGTTCTGGCTTTCTTTGTACAAATAGCTCAATAGGATCCGTAAATCATTACTTGGCCGAAAGGTAAAACTAGGTTCAATTTGAAATCCTGAAACATCATAATCTTGAATGTCAAAAAACTCCACGTCTCTAAATTCATCTTCTATACTTCCTTCGAATCCAGTAGACCACTTTTTAGAAATATTCCAACGCAGCCTTGTAAACCAGGCTGATGTTCTTCTTCCGTCGAAACCTGTAGTTAATAATGCCCGGGCACGTCGATCACGTTGTCCAACTCTCCAATCAAGTTTGGTTCCTAAAGGCCTAAAAAACAAAGTATGCTGGGTGCTTAAATTTAAGGTAACTAAACTCGAGTCGGCTAAAGACAATTGAAATGGATTCCAAGATTGAACGCCTGGGTCATCTTTTACTTTTCGACTTATTTGCAGGTTTGATTGGACTGAAAATTTAGAAAGCGTTTTCAAGATTCCTTTTTTGCCATTCCATAATCTTCTTGGATCAAATTGAAGACTTTGATTGTATCGATTATTATTCGTTTGTATAAATTGATTGGTGAAAAGTGACACCCGTTGTATGTTTCCTTGTCCTGGTAAAACAGCCTCTTGGATTTCATCTACTTGAGGGATATTATCGCCGTTGAAGTCGGAATTTTCTGGATCCCAAAAGTAAATACCCTCTCCAGGTTGTACTTGTAAATATCTATATTCAACTAAAGGTTCTTGGCCAGATCCCAACTCATAATTCAAACTATTTGTCAATGCTCCTTTGAATAAATTTATCCTGTGTTCGATACGTCCGAGGAATGTATTTTTCGGATCTAAATCTGTTAAATTTTCATTTTGAATCTCTAGTTGTCTTATATGAGCAGTCCAGTTTAAAGTGGAAACTTTCCCAGCTCTCCACTTTCCAGATAACTCCAAATTGTTTGCTAATGTTACGTTGCTTAATTCTTTTTCTAATGGGGAAAAATCTTGCCTTTGTCCATATGAAAATCTAAATGATAAATTTTCCTTTTCTTCAGATTGAAGAAATAATTTATACTCATTGAATCCAAAACTATTGATTGCTAGTTCATCTGTTTGAGAAAGTGTTCTTTCATTCCATTCGCGGAATCCATGTGCACCAATTTCTAAATTTTTCAATTTTTCAATTCGTTGGCTTATACGTAAACTTGGCTTTTCATACCGTGTTTTTTCTTTCAAACCATCCGAACTTAATAAACTTAGTTGGGCATCCAAATTAAAACCTTTTTGTTTAATTCTACTACTAAGAGATTGGCGAAATCCGCTATAAAAATCTCCCCTTAGTAATGCTTCAGATTGGTACTTTAAATCGAATTTTTTTCCATTGCTTACGCCCAATAAAAGGGAAGGAATTAATTCAGCTGATTGTTGATTAAAGCTAGTGTCCGCGGTGTTTCCAGTGTTGTCACTGGATAAATTCCACTCTCTATTAAATTCTGCCGACCGATAGGGATTCAGACTTTTGAATCGTTTCTGAACAGATTCCAAACTCGCTTCAGAAGTAACCTTCCAATCTTTTTCTTTTTTTCCAATCTTTTTTGTGAAATTAATTCCCGTTTTGTTTGCAAGGCCCAAATTCTCTTCTTGCCCCACGGAAGAAAATCTGTTCGCATCATTGTTGGAAAGTGAAAGTTCTGAGAATAATTTTAGATTTTTTGAAAGTTGAATATTACCACCTGCAGAAATCATTTGACGCATATTCGGAGCGGTCAATCTTTGGATGGGTGAGAAGCTTCCACGAGAAAGACCAGTGAGTGGATCGGGAGCTATGTACTTGTAAACTCGGCCATTAGCAGGGTTGTTTAAATCCAATTCATAGTCACCGTTTCCAAGCCCAACATTTAAAAATTTTACAGTATAAATAGAAGAGTCAGGGTTGATGGAATATTCTAAATATTCAATTAATTGCCCTGAAAAAGTATCTAGTTGTTCTATTAATTTATAGGAAATGGTAAACTCATTAAAGACATCAATAGTATCTATGCCTGAAACGAAAAGTTGATTGTTTTTTAAAGCAATACTATCGGCCAAATCTAATTCCTGCCCACTACCTGAATTTCTGGAATCTTGCTCTGAATAAATATTTAAATATACATCAAATTTCTCTTTACTAAATCTATTTTGAGAGGCAACTACTGAGCGTAAATAACTTTGATCTGAATATTCAAATTCAACAATTATTCTTACATCTTTTGTTATTAGTCGCTTTTGACTAAAGGTAACTTCTGCTCTGTTATAATCGATGGTGTAATCATTCTCTAGACCTCTGGTTAATAAAATTCCATCGATATAAACTTTCTCTGTACCAGACAGGACAATTAGGAATTGTTCCCCTTGGTTTCCACGCAACCTATAAGGCCCTTGATTGCCTTCCAAAGGTTGAATTACATTTCTGGCAAATTTTCCTCTTGCCAAAGCCATAGAAGCATTAGCTTCCATTTTCCCCTTATTTTCTAATTCACTTGAATGGCTGATTTGTGCACCTTGCAATTTTTTATAATAATTTTGAAAGTAGCCTTGCGGTCTATTTAATTCATAATCCCCAGCAATCAGTTTCCAATTTCCTTTTTTAATCTCCATAAAGACTTTATCAAAGTCTTGTAACTGTTGTGTATTTCCTTCAGGCTGCAACGGAATATTTTGATCTGAAATGGCCGCGGTAATTTCCAAATCGTCCCCAACTACTCCTCCAAATCTTAAATTGAAATCTGAATTGAGCACTAAGTTCTGTGCATTTCCAAATGAGATGCCTCTTGAAAAACTACCCTCATAGTTAAGCCCCTTCATATCAATCAATCCTGATTGCGGACTTCCAGGATCGAAATCAAATGCGATAAATTGTTCTTCATCTCCTTTTTGCAATAATTGAGGATCGATACGCTGAATGGGTTGACTGAGATCCACACTAAATAATTGAAATCGGACGGAAATGCTATCTCCATCGGAAAGCATAGATTTTATTGGGGGAAGTAAGCTTAATATGCCATCTGTGAAATTGAAAAGGTCGCTTGAAATAGATTTTTCCCTAACAAAAAGTTCTAAGCTAGAAGGATAAATTAGGTTGGAATCTATTTGCGTTGGAAAGTCGGTAAATGCTATTGTTTTCTCCCTAGTCAAGTCAAGACTGTCTTGCTGGGCCTGTAACGACCAGCAAAAAAAAGTAAACAATAAGAAAATTAAGGTTTTGTGCACTGACTTTGAATAGT
>CALGJW010000354.1 GCA_937930025.1 uncultured Saprospiraceae bacterium
TTAGTCGCTCTTTTAGCGATTCTAGAATTACTTTTAATTTGAATTCTGATGTAAATGTCCTTCTTTTTCTTCTCATAATTAATGACTTAAGGTAAGAATTTACCAATTAAGCCAGTGGTGTCAAATTTGGGGGGAAGCATAAAGAACAACTTTTTCTTTATAGTAAACTTTTGGTTAATGAAAATTTAGTTGCAACTTCTTTGGATGCTCAGAATTTTTTCAATGAAAACCAAGCTTCAGTTGTGGGTAAGATTATTGATGCAAAACTTCAACTAAATCAATTCTATGAATTAGCGAATGAATTGAAAAATATTGTTTTGGGCAATTTAGATGATATGACAATTGTTAAAAGCCAAATAAAGTTGTTGAGTGAATCAATAGACCCTGAATTAGGTTACAATGCAGATCAACAACTAGAGTATGATAATTTGTCTAATTTGTATGTTGATCTTTTAAAGGATAACGATGAAATCATAATGGATTGGAAAGCGGAGCGTTTAGAGAATCTTTGGTTAAGCTATCAATCATTATTAGGGATTACTTCTTCGAACGAGGTCTTCAATAATAATAATATTATATTCTACCGAAGTCTGTTAAAGAAAATTTTACAAAATGGACACATTGGTGATGCTGAAATGAATGACTTAGATTTTCTTTCAAATCTTTGCCCCCTGGAATCGGGAGGAATTGTATTTAAGGCAAATTCGATTTTGTCGAAAAGCATTATGTATAATCCCAATAGCTCTTGTCAATTACCTTTAGAAAGAAAAATATTGCTTGATGAAGGAGATACAAATATTGTCTTATCCCCAAATCCTGTGAAATCACAAATTACCATAAAGGTACCAACTAGCCAACCAGGAATAGTAAGATATGCAATTTTTGAAACTGGTGGTACTCTATTGCAAAATGAGGACATTATAGAATCACACAATATTCAAATTTCCGTTGAAAATTTAGAGTCAGGCATATATTTTCTAAAAACGTTAGATGTACTTTTAAATAGGCACGTTGAAAAATTCATAAAAATTAATTATCTTAAAGAGCGGGCAGGGATTCCTGTCCGCTTATTTCTAATTTTTTGATCCATGAACAGATTACTTTTATTGCTTCTAACTTTCTTCTGTTGCTCGGTCTTTGTTTTTTCGCAAGCGCCGAAACATGATCAATTATGGTTATTAGGAGCCTTCAGCAATCCCAATGACACCACTTTCGGAGGAACTATAATAGATTTTTCAAAAGCTCCGCCTTTGATGTCCTATGAATATCGGGAAATGAATATTGATATGGCAAATTCCAGCATGTGTGACAAAAATGGAGAATTGCTTTTCTATACGAATGGAGCTTATGTAGCCAATGCTGTTGGTGATACCATGCTGAATGGGGCTCCACTTAACGAAGACTCACTCACCTATTTTTTCATGGATAATGGTTTGCCAGTGATTCAAGGAATTATCAGTTTACCCATACCCGGCGAAAATGAAGATGATTTTATTCTTATTCACGCTGAAGTGATTCAGGCTAATGATACGATTGATAGTTTATTTACCGCTTTTCTTACTCCGAAACTCTTTTATAGCACTATAGATATGAGTTTGGATGGAGGATTAGGGGGTATCAGTTCTAAGAACAATTTAATACTGCAAGATACTCTGGATTTAGGAAAAATTGTAGCAACTCGTCATGCAAATGGTAAAGATTGGTGGATTGTATTATCAGAAATAAATAGAACCAATTTTTATACTTTTCTGCTCAGTGAAGAAGGTATAGCAATTCATGAAAAACAGGACTTCGGATATTTTTCAAAATTTGGTACCGGAAATGCGAGTTTTTCTTTGGATGGAACTAGATATGCGAGGATAAGTTCTGATTTTCCTGCACTCGGTTCCTATTTTGATGTTTTGGATTTTGATCGGTGCACTGGTGAGATAACTAATGTGCAGAACTTCAATCTTGAGCATAATTACTTTGGTTGTCAATTTTCCCCAGATGGGAAATTGTTGTATTTGATTAATGCGCTATATATCGTACAATTGGATATGGAATCTGATAATTTAATGGAATCGGCAGATACAGTTGCATTTTATGATGGATTTGCAGACCCATTTCCAACTTGGTTCTTTTTTGCCCAATTGGGCGTAGATGAAAAAATTTACATCAATGTTCGTGGAATCAATAGTCGTTGGATGCATATAATACATGAGCCTAATGTTCGAGGCCCTGGATGTATGGTAGAACAACATGGGATTCAATTGCCCACACATAATTCTTTTTCGTTGCCAAATTTACCAAACTATCGACTGGGGCCTCTACCCGGGAGTCCTTGTGATACCATAGTCAGTGCTACGAATAATATTGCAGTAAATTTGGATGATCGAATTAAATTGTCGCCTAATCCTGCATGCAATATGATTAATATAGCATTCGAATCAATGCAAGAATATTCAATATCTCATCTTGAAATTATAGATAATTTAGGAAGAGTTAAAAATCAACTATTTTTTTCCCAAAATCAATCGACAATAAATTTGGATATTAATCATCTTGAAGCAGGAGTGTATTTTGTGCGATTTTTTGAAAAAGAATTTGGGGTAATTTCCACGAAGCAAATGGTGGTTATTGAATAAGAACACTGGCATTAAGAAATTTAATATTCATAGCTTGTAATCGATATGGTCTTTATAGATTGTCTATTAAATAACTGTAAATCGAATAAGTACGACGGATAACAGGCGAGAATGATGTCAGACTCCCTTCGGTCATCCGACACATCTCGAGAACCGTTACCTCTCAGCTTGAGAACGATACGGTGAAATTTTTATACAAAGGTCAGTGGTAGTGCAATTGAATAAGCTTCGTCATGCTACGCATGATTGTT
>CALGJW010000355.1 GCA_937930025.1 uncultured Saprospiraceae bacterium
ATAGGATCGAAATAATTAAAATATAAGTTCCTTCGTGCACAAAGCTTTTTAAATTGACATCTTTTCCTGTAGTTTTTCCCATCCAGATGTAAATGAAGTCTATACAATTCACGAAGAGTATAACCAGATTTAACCCAATAAGGGTGATTTGTGCCATCCGATATTCCTTCTTTAGTCCTAAAAAGTTTCCTTCTTTGAACTGACTCCGATCCAATCTATTTCTACGGACTATTTTTGGTAACTCCGGAAGCATCCCAATTATTTGCTCGTACTTTTTTGGCGGAATCAATAGGGCTGAAACAACCGCAAAAGAGAAGAGGAAAAATAAAAAACGCGCTATGGAAATATTGGCAATAATAAATGCTTTAATCGAAGTCCAAAACTTTGAGGTATAAAAGGCTACATGTTCATTCGCAAGAGAATAGAGTAAGGCAAATAGGGTAATGATAAGAACAGGTAACAGGATGAGCTTTGTATAATAGTAAACTCTCTTCAAAGGAAAATGCTTGCTGATGTTTTCATCCAATAAACCAATGGCTCCTAGAGGACCAGTGAACACATTAGAAATACCAGAAAGACCAGCACTCAATACTTGATTTGTCCTGAAAAATGAAAATCCAATAAAAGATAAATAGGAAAGAAAATAGAGAAATATACTATAAAGACTATGATTCCATACTATAAAAATCGCACAGAACAAGGTGCCAATTCCGGTAAGTACAGCAATCTTTTTTTTAATGATAGAGGGATAGAGATAAAAAGTAAATCCCAATGAAATAATGGTGAATAGTAAAAGATTAACTCCAAAACCCTCTTCCCAAAAAAGAAGGTTAAATAAAATAATACCTATGACGAGGCATATTGTTCTGATTAGTTGATTCTTCATGCTTACCTGAGTCCTCTGGAAAAAGGATTAATTTTAGTGATAAAATGAATGGTAAGTTGATTTGAAAACGAGCAATTGGTCGATTTATTATGGACTATTGGAATTTGGAACCTAAGAAACTGTTCTCAAAAAACCCACAATTGATATTTTTATACTTTAAAATCGGCGATGTTTTATTTATTTAGTGATCTTTCTCTTGGGTAGATTTCACCAATTGCGTTAATTTATTGAACTAGGCTTCCAATTTTTAAAAGACCTCGTTACATAGATATCTACTTTTTTTATAATAAAATAAGCTAGTTATGAAAATCTCTAAGAATTTATTAAAGTCCATAGCAGTCGGCGTTGCCTTGACGGCGACCACTACTTCTTGCGAATTCATGGATACCCTTGGTGAAATGACCGATGGGGAGACTCAAGAACAAACTATTGATGAAAATGGAGTTCTTCGCAATCTAGTAGGTACAATGAGATGTCTGGATGATTGCCCAGGATGCGGGATGGGATAGTGCAATTGCATTTCTATGATAAAAGCCAGCATTGCCTGTAATCTCGATGCAAATATTTTGCGTGCAGCTCTCCCGTTGTTTTCGGCAGGAGAGGTGGATGCAATGGAATGGTCCTTTGATGCCTTGTATAATCATCCGAATATTCCCCCGTGGTTTGTTGAATTAGTAAGCACCTTTAGCGAAGGGCAAGGCCTCATCGGTCACGGAATATTTTTCTCCTTATTTTCTGGTAAGTGGAATCAAGAGCAAGATCGTTGGTTAAAACATCTGAAGAAAATGGCCAACAATTTTAAATTCCAACATATCACTGAGCACTTTGGTTTTATGACTGGAGCCAATTTTCATACAGGTGCACCCATTTCAGTTCCGTTAAATAAAACAACTATTGCGATTGGCCAAGATCGCTTGAAGCGAATCTTTGATGCTTGCGGTTGTCCAGTCGGTCTGGAAAATTTAGCCTTTACATATGCTTTAGAAGAGGTGAAAAAACATGGCGAATTTCTCGATGTTTTATTAAAACCCATCAATGGTTTTATCATTCTGGATTTACATAACGTATACTGCCAAATCCATAATTTCCAAATTCCTTTTGAAGAAATAATTGAATATTATAACTTAGATCGTGTTCGAGAAATTCATATCTCCGGCGGAAGTTGGGAGCCGAGTAAGCTTGCACCAGAAGGAAAAGTTCGTAGAGATACGCATGATGATGCAGTACCCGAAGAAGTTTTTGAGTTATTACAAAAAACAATTCCCCTATGTACCAATTTGAAATTTGTTGTAATGGAGCAACTGGGCCCAGCACTAGACACTGAGCATAGTCAGAATCAATTTCGGTCGGACTACAGAAGAATGAAAAAAATGGTTGATGGTTTAGCGAATACAACCAATGCAGTAAATAATTTTTTACCTATAACTCAGCCTACTTTTGATAAGCCAATTGAGTCGCAAGAACTATATAACCAACAATTAGAATTGTCGAGAATTATTGAACAAGAGCTTTCATTGGAAAACCTTATCAAAGAGCTGAATCAATCTAATTTGAAAAATACAGATTGGAAAGTAGAAGAGTGGTCTCCGCATATGTTGGAAACGGTTAGCGCGATCGCGCGAAAATGGAAATCAAATTAGCATAGGTTTCTAAGCAATCTGATATCCTTGTAGTGAATTTGAGAAACGAATATTCGACATTGCGTGGTTAAGCAATTGCCGCGAAGCGAATTGAATTTATTGATTTATCGACATTTTTTTCAATTCTCGAACGATATCAGATTTCATCTTTCGCTCTTTAGGATCCATGTGGTCGATTTCCTCTTTCATTCGGTTAAGCAAATTTTGACGTTCCATCATTTTTCCAGAGGCTTTCAAAAACTTCGCATATTCAAGTCTATGCGGATAGTTAGCAAATTGTTGATCATAAGTTTTAAAAACGCTTTGTGCAAGATCGACATCACCCTGATGGTATTGACTCCAAGCATAAAGCACTCTTTCATCTCCCTTCTTGAATTCAATTGAATCTTGAATGAGATCACCATACTCAATTACTTTATCATATTGCTTCAATTGATAGTAAGACTTCATCAATTTGGAAATGATCTCGGGATCTTCTTTGTTGAACCCTTCTAAGCAAGAGGAAAACAGATCTATGGCTTGATGGTATTGTTTGCGGTGGAAGAATTCTTCTGCGAGTTTAGTTTTATTGGTTATAGTGTCCGAATACTTTTCCTTTTTTAAAAGTTCGTCGACTCTATGGTCTTTGTCCACCATTTCTTTTATCCCTTCTTTGATATTTTTAGCGGTGTCCCATAGTTTCTCATCCGCATAGAATTGGTTGTATAGATAGAAAATAGAACCTATGAGTGGAAAAAACAATATGATGAAATACCAAGTAGAACCCTTCTTGTTCGTGTGAACATGGTACATACAGTATCCCTGAAGTGCTAAAATTAGAGGTGTGAAGCGAACTAATACGGCCATTCCATAAAGATAGAAAAAAAAATGTCAGCATAGCACGGCAATGACAGCTATAATAATGGAGTAGTGAGACAAAGAAAAGGAGTTGCGATCCGCAACTCCTTTAAATTCTTACTCTTTAATTTCTACTATTTTGTGAAAAGTAGTTCTCGATATTTTGGCAATGGCCAAAGTTCATCTGAAACCATCATTTCTAACTTGTCGCATGAGTATCGAATTTTTTCGAAGTGCGGCTTTACTTTATCGCAATAGGCCTTCGCCTTTTTGAAACCATCCTCAATTTTATTAGCCTTTTTTCGCTCATTAATCATGGCTTCTGTCTGAGACATAATTGTAGAAATATGTTCAGAAATGGACTTGATTAATTCCATTTGTTCAGCAGCATGTTTTTTGAAGCTAGAACCAAAGATATTTTTCAACCCACTAACGTTTTCAATTAAAGTGTTTTGATATTGAACGGCAGTTGGAATCACAAAGTTGGAAGCAATATCTCCAAGTACTCTTCCCTCAATTTGCAAGCGCATCATATATTCTTCTAACTCGATTTCATATCTGGCTTCCGCTTCCACATGAGTCAAGATTCCATGCTTTGCAAACAACTGCAAGTTTTGCTTTTCCACTTTTGCCTTTAGGGCATCAGGAGTATTCTTTCGGTTAGAAAGGCCTCTTTTCTTTGCCTCTTTTACCCAAGGATCACCATATCCATCTCCTTCAAAGCGAATGGCTTTAGACTTTTTGATATAATCTCTAAGAACATTGAAGATGGCATCATCCTTCTTCATTTTTTTCTTATCGATTAAGGCATCAACTTTAGTTTTGAATGACATCAATTGATCCGCCATGATTGTATTTAATACAGTCATTGGGGTGGCACAGTTGGCGGTTGAACCTACTGCTCTAAATTCAAATTTTGCACCAGTGAATGCAAAAGGGGAGGTTCTATTTCTATCCGTGTTGTCCAATAAAACATACGGTATTTTTCCAACTACATTAAGCTTCAGCTCCGTTTTCTCTTCTGGAGATAATTTGCCGGAACTTACTTTCTCCAAATTGTCCAGTACTCTGGTTAACTGCTCTCCAATAAAAACTGAAATGATAGCCGGTGGAGCCTCATTGGCTCCTAATCTATGGTCATTACTTGCTGAGGCAATTGAGGCTCTCAATAAATCAGCATGGTTATGAACAGCCATGATTGTATTCACGAAGAAAGTCAAAAACTGCAAGTTGCTCATTGGAGTTTTACCTGGAGCTAAAAGATTTACTCCTGTATCTGTAGCCAATGACCAGTTATTATGCTTTCCTGATCCATTAATACCTGCGAATGGCTTTTCATGAAACAATACCTTGAAATGGTGACGTTCCGCCACTTTTTCCATGACGTCCATCAACAGTGAATTATGATCTACCGCTAAGTTAGCTTCTTCATATAAAGGTGCAATCTCGAATTGATTAGGAGCCACTTCATTATGTCGCGTCTTAACTGGAATGCCCAATTGAACACATTCAAATTCTAACTCTCTTAAATAGGCTAAAGCCCTAGTCGGAATAGACCCAAAATAGTGATCATCCAGTTGTTGTCCTTTGGCAGGGGAATGACCAATCAGTGTTCTTCCTGTTTGGAGGATATCAGGTCTTGCGCTTGCCAAAGCAGAATCAATCAAGAAAAATTCTTGTTCCCATCCTAGGGTAGCTATTACTTTCTTTACGTTTTTATCAAAATACTTTGCAACAGCCGTAGCAGCTCCATCAACAGCTTGCAATGCTCTAAGCAAAGGTGTTTTATTATCTAAAGCCTCTCCAGTGTAGGAAACGAAAATTGTTGGAATACATAAGGTACTTCCCATGATAAAAGCAGGAGAAGTAGGATCCCAAGCAGTATATCCTCTGGCTTCAAAGGTATTTCTAATTCCTCCATTTGGAAAAGAAGAAGCATCAGGCTCTTGTTGTACCAGTTGCGTACCTCCAAATTTTTCAATCGCTTGACCATCTCCAATTGGCTCAAAAAAGGCGTCATGCTTTTCGGCAGTGATTCCAGTCAATGGTTGGAACCAGTGCGTGTAATGGGTAGCGCCAAGATCCAAAGCCCATGCCTTCATGGCAGAAGCCACCTGGTCAGCTATGCCACGATCGATCTTTGTACCGAGATCTTTGGCATTTTTCACAGCAACATAGGCATCCTTAGAAAGATAATGTCTTTGAGAATCTTTACTAAATACCTTTGATCCATAAATCTTTGAACGCTTGTTAGTTTCCTCTTGGATTACTCTAGGAGTTCGATTTAAAGTCTCTTTGAGAGCTTGTATCCGAATTTTTGACATTTTGTAGAAGTTAGTAGGTGAATTATAGGGGCAAAAGTAAAAAATTGCAACCATTATGCCAACATACCCCCTAAAAAATAGGGGGTCACCTCGAAAAAAGTTGATTTTGATTGATTAACGCCCCAAAATACTGGGCTATTAATAAAAAATGTATTGTCTCTAGGTTTCGGTATTTTTGCGACCTAAAGAAAATCACATTGAAACGACTTGAAGTTATATACGAAGACAACCATTTGATTGCAATCAATAAACCAGCAGGAGCATTGGTGCAAGGGGATGATACGGGAGATCGACCCATTTCCGATGAGGTAAAATTCTATATCAAACATAGGTATGCGAAACCAGGAGATGTGTTTTTAGGATTGATTCATCGAATTGATCGCCCTGTTTCAGGAGTATTGATATTTGCTAGAACTTCCAAAGCATTGACTAGAATGAATGAACTTTTCCGAAATAAGGAAATGGACAAAGAGTATTTGGCCATTTCTCAGGAAAGACCTCAGCCTATGGAAGGGAAAATCAAAAATTACATCTGGAATAATCCTGAAAAAGGTAGAGTGAGTATTCTGCCTAAAATAGGTCGAAGAACCAAGGACGCCAAATTAGCAGAGACAGACTATAAATTGATTGGAGAAATCGAAGGACACCACTTAATTCAAGTATTTCCTAAGTCAGGTAGAAAACATCAGATTAGAGCCCATATGGCTCATATTGATTGTATTATCATCGGCGACATGCGTTATGGAAAAAGAAAGCCGACAGATGATAAAAGTGTTGGTCTGCATTGCCGAAGCATGAGTTTTATCCACCCAATTAAGAAAGAACGAGTTCGTATCGTAGCAGAACCACCCAAAATTCAACTTTGGAATAAGTTCCGAGGATTGATAGAGGAGATATGAGTTTGGAATAAGGATGCTGTAAGAAATCCGAATTCTTTTTCGACAACCATCTTATCCTACCAAAGCCAAAAAATCTATTTCCTGCTAGGCTATTCTACCCGCCGTTTGCAATTCAAGATAGGCAACGGTTAATACGAGTAAAATTTCAACAATGAAATAAAACCATCCGAGCGCGGTAAGACTTTCCATATGGAAAAAAGTAAACGCCAAGGAAATAAAGCAATAGGAAATATTAAAATACGCTATTGTTTTTAAGAACGATCGAACTTTATTCGTTTTACTTAAGTAGCCAAAAAAGTTAAATAGGATAAATACACATGGCACTGCGGCCAAGAAATATAAAGTGTTTATTGGCATTCCGATTATGGCTTGAAAATATACTAAGACCACACCTAGCATAAATGCGGAGAGCATGGCACCCAGTCCATCAAGTATGAAAAGTTGCTTCGGATTCTTTATGAAGGGTGATAATATTTTTTGTAACATAAGCTGTAGTAGTGACCTTTGTTTTGCTTTTAATTAGGTGTTTGTAATTCGTCAAGCCCACCATGTTTTTCCTAAATCTTCTTTACGGAATTTCGAATCCAATCTTCATATTCTTCATTGGCTTCTACTTTTGATTTCATCATACAAGGTACATCATAAGGATGATTCGCCTGAACGACTTGAACAACCTTAGGCCAAAGTGCCTCAACAGTTTTTACTAAAGTAACAACTTCCTCGTCCTTTGTTATTTCTCCTTTCCACCAATAGGCCGATTGAATTGGAAAAATATTAGCACAAGCCACAAGTCTTTGTTCAACCAAGACATTGGAAATTTTTTCAGCGGTTGCCTGATTGGGATGGGTGATATAAATGGTTATAAATGACATGGCGTTCAAGCTTTATTATCGGTCTTTTGTTTTGCTAAGGAAGTTTCTTTTCGAATTTCATAAATCAATTCCTTTTTCTTTTGTCCAATTAGTTGATAACCTTCTCTTTTCAACACATTTATGGAACGAATGTTTTCTTCATGAACATAGGCTTGAATGGCATCCAGTTCTAATGTTTCGAATCCATATTGGAGCACTGGCTTCGCAGCTTCGGCAATATATCCTTTTCCCCAATGTGCGTGAATGAGCTCATACCCAATATCGCATCTGGAAAAATCTTGGTCGAATAACCAAAGGCAGATCGTTCCAATCAATTGATCGCTTCCTTTTTTTTGAATTTTCCAGGAAATCCATTTTCTTTCATTTATCCCACTAATAATCTTATCGATGAATGCTGTGATCTCTTGATCGGACTTGGCCTTGTTGCGTGGAACAAACTCAAGCAATCTTTCGTCGGTATGTAGTTCCTTTACGGCATCAAAATCGGAATGGGAGAGGGGAGTCAACTGTAATCGCTTAGTGGCTAAGTAAGGGAAATGGGTTGGACTTATTTTGGGATGGATTGCCATAATTAAAGATAGCAATTATTTGAATTGCCCATGAGCAATACCCTCGAGACTATTTTGAAAAGTGTGTCAAATTAAAATTAGTAATAATATTAAATTTGACATCATGAAAAATCAAAAAGAGAAAAACGGCACTTTTGACTAT
>CALGJW010000356.1 GCA_937930025.1 uncultured Saprospiraceae bacterium
TTTATCCGACCCATCGAGTTCATTATTGAAAATGAAAAATTAATGATACAATCAAAGTAAAAGGGAAGTAACTAATTCCATAGGATTACAACCTTTTCTTTTAGCTAGGCAACAGTATTGGCTGTCAATGGCTTGGGATTGCTTTGTCTAAAATAAAAGAAAAAAAATGTAAGTCTTTTGACTATCTGATCGCAGGTTTCAACCTAGAATAGGTGACAAAAAACAAAGTGGATTGTGCTGTAACACAACCCACTATTGAAAGGCTTAGTAAATTTAGAAAGACTATTAGTATGAAAATCCAATTTTATTCACCAAACCAAAAGTTCAAATTTATGACATTTTTTACACTACTTCCGAAAAAATCCGAAAGTTGGAAGAAAAAAATACTCATTATGAAGCTAACTTGTCTTTGCATTATTGCAGGATTATTACAGGTTCAAGCCTCCACTTTTGCCCAATCTGAAAAAGTAACTTTAGATTTCAACTCTGTTGAGATTCAAAAGGTTTTTGAAGAAATTCAAAACCAAACCGAGTATAATTTTATATACACAAATGAAGATCTTACAGGTAAAGAAATTACTAGCATTTCTGTTGAGAACGAGCCCGTTCAACTCGTTTTGGCTCGGGTATTAAGTCCGTTTAATCTGGTATTTCAAATTTCAAATCAATATATCATGATTAAGCGAAAATCCATACCTGCCCGTGTCATAACAGGTAAGGTAACGGATGAAAATGGAGAACCCTTGATTGGAGTAACAGTTTTATTGGTTGGAACTTTGAATGGAGCAATTACAGATGCTGAAGGAGCTTATAGGATAGAAATTCCTGATGAAACTGCGGAGGGCAAGCTTCAATTTTCTTTTATAGGATATCGTGTTTTACAATATCCTATTGATGGACAGACCTCAGTCATCAATGTTCAAATGGAAATAGAAACTTCCAATTTGAATGAAGTAGTAGTTGTTGGGTATGGAACGACCAAAAAGAAAGATCTAACTGGAACGGTAGGTACTATTCAAGCGAGAGAGATAGGAGAATTCAAAACCCAAACGGTTGACAATGCACTTGCTGGTAAAATTACTGGTGTACATGTTCAAGGTGCAGGAGGTCGTCCAGGTCAAGGAGGTGTTATTCATGTAAGGGGGCTTAGTTCTCTTAGAGGAGACAATCAACCTTTATATGTAGTTGATGGAATTCCTTTTGTTGTCAACCCAAGTGCTGATGACGGAACGTTTAGTTCAGGATTATTTGGAAGAAGTTCAGCCATTTCTGGTGGTTCTAACCCATTGGTATCTATTAATCCAGAAAACATTGAAAGAATAGATGTCTTGAAAGATGCTTCTGCGGCAGCTATTTATGGATCGAGGGCAGCAAATGGTGTAGTCCTTATTACTACAAAAAGAGGGAGAACAGGACAACCCACTACTTTTGATGTTGGAGTGAGTGCAACCATAGGTAATCCGGTTAATACGTATGATTTTCTAGATGCAACAGAATATAAACAATTTGCTCAAGAACAAGCACAGCTTACTTTTGACAATAGTCCTTTCCCGGAAGCCCAATGGCCTTTCCGTCATCCTGTAGATTATGCGGTGGTCAATGATCCTACTTTTTTTGGCAATGCCAATACCAATTGGACAGATGAAATTACAAACAGCAATGCCCTTTGGATGCAGTATAATATGAGGCTTAGCGGTGGAACAAAAACGCTGGCTTACACCTTGTCTGCCTCCATTGCAGACCAAGAAGGTATTGTAGTAAATAATGATTTAAAGCGTTACAATGTTAGCGGTAGTTTAGATGGAAATATAACGAACAGATTAAAAGTCGGAGGGTCATTCAATTATAATTATATGAATGATAATATCTCAGGTATCACGGGGATAGGTGGAGGACGATTCGATTTAGACCCTGCTGCTTTTAGACCTGATATCCCAGTCTTTGATGAAAATGGAAACTTTTCAACGAGGTTTGATGACCGTTATGGATCGCTTTTTAATCCATTGGGAGATGCAGGGAGAATCACTACTGAAAATATTTCAAAAAATGTCTTTGGAGCTTTTTATGGAGAATGGGAATTTATTGATAATCTTAAATTTAGGTCACAAATTAGTCTTGGATTAAATGATGTTACCAACTCAACTTTTTCTCCTACATTTACTAGAAATATATTATTCCAAGAACGTTTCCGTGGTTTTCCTGGAGCAACGAGAGTTAATCAACTCAATAATGGATATAACTCTGCTTTTGAAAATACATTAACCTATTCTAACACCTTTGCAGATGCTCATCGAATCAATGTCTTGACGGGACTTTCTTACAACAGAAATTGGGATGAACGGTCTTCCATTCAATACAGAGGATTTCCAGATAACTTTATATTAATCGACCCAGGATCAGCTAATGTAGCTGAAAATAATACTTTTAACTTCTTCGAAGCAGCATTGAATTCCGTATTTGCACGGGTCAACTATGGCTATGATGATAAGTATCTCGCTACCTTAACTTTACGATCTGATGCCTCCACAAAATTTGGCCCTGGTAACCGAAGAGGATTTTTCCCTTCTGTTGCATTAGCTTGGAATATTCATAATGAAAGTTTCCTTCTGGATAATGAAACCATCAGTCAATTAAAACTTAGAGCAAGTATGGGGCGAACGGGTAGCGATAATCTTCCTGCTTTCAGCTATGTACCTTTATTTTCTGCCAATGCAGGTTATAATGGCACTACTGGGACTATTGTCGGGGCTGTTCCTAATGAAGATATCAAATGGGAAACTACCGATCAATTAGATATTGGGTTAGAGTTTGGATTGTTTGATAATAGGGTATCTGCCGAGATTGTCTATTTTGAAAAGAATACATCGGATATTATTTTATTAGTACCCATTGTAAATGAAACAGGTACTTTATTACAAAATCAAAACGTCGCTGATGTGAGTAATAAAGGATGGGAATTCATGGTTCAAGGGGATATTCTTAGAAGAAAAGATTTCAGATGGACTTCTCAATTCAATATCAGCTTTGTGGATAATGTGGTAGAAGACCTCAAAGGAGGAAGTGTTTCATTAGCTGGAAATACAGGGATTGAGGAAGGACAACCATTTGGTGTAATCAGGGGATGGAATGTAACAGGGATTGCTCAATCACAAGAAGAAATCGATGCATTAAACACAGCGGCAGCGGCAGCAGGAGCACCAGGTGGTTCTTATAGTAGTAATTTACGAGCACCAGGAGATTACATCTATCAAGACTTTGATGGAAATGGATATATCACACCTGAAGACAGACAAGCGATTCTTGGAGATGTTAACCCAGACTACTTCGGCGGTTGGACCAACCAACTGAGCTATAAAAATTTGGACTTTGGGTTCACCTTCCAATATGTAGGTGGAAATCAAAAGATATTTGACCTATACAATAAAT
>CALGJW010000357.1 GCA_937930025.1 uncultured Saprospiraceae bacterium
CGCGCACGCACGCGAGTCAACCCATGTCTTAAGATACCCACTGATTGAATTCCATAGCTACTATGATTCCACCAGCGCACTTAACGCCTTAGGGGAATATTGATTTTTCCCCGAGGTCAGAATTGAGACCCTCGCGCCAGCCAAAGCTGAGGGGCAGCTTCGCGCACGCACACGCGAGTCAACCCATGTCTTAAGATACTCCTTCGCTAATTTCCGCTCTACAAACCCAAGAAAAATAACCCTACACACCTAAACTAAATAAGGCATGCATCACGTATTTACGCGATGCATGCCTTACACTTTAAAAGCCAAAAATTGATTAAAAGTAAAAAACCTAGATCTCTGTTAACGCCTTTTCCAAATCTGCAATCAAATCATCCACATGCTCTATACCAACGGAAAGCCTCATCAATGAATCTGTCAATCCAACTTTTAGTCTTTCTTTCTTTGGAATACTAGCATGTGTCATACTTGCAGGATGTCCAATCAAAGATTCAACGCCACCCAAGGATTCGGCTAACGCAAACATTTGGGTATTGCTTAATACTTTTTGGGCAACTATAAATTTGTCTTCAACAAGATCAAAACTAACCATGCCACCAAAATCGCGCATTTGCTTTTTTGCAATTTCATATCCAGGATGCGTTTTGAATCCAGGGTAATAAACATTGCCAACTTTTGGATGACGCTCTAAATACTTTGCCACTTTCTTTGCATTCTTACAAGCACGCTCCACTCTTACATGCAAAGTTTTAATTCCACGTAGAACTAAAAAACAATCTTGTGGACCTGGAATTGCACCTACTGCATTTTGAGTAAAATATAATTTATCGGCTAAACCTTTTTTATTTACAATCACTGCACCCAAGACCACATCTGAGTGTCCACCTAAATATTTCGTCGCAGAATGAATTACAATATCAGCTCCAAGTGCCAAAGGATTTTGAAGATAGGGAGAGGCGAAAGTATTATCAACTACAACAATGGCTCCTTTGCTTTTCGCAGCTTTAGAAACTGCTGCTATATCAACAATATTCAACATTGGATTCGTTGGAGTTTCAATCCAAACCATCTTGGTCTTTTTCCCAATTCTTTTTGCAACGGCGGAGGCCTTTGACATGTCGATAAACTTTCCTTTCAGTCCATAACGACCATGAACTTTTGTAATCAGTCGATGCGAACCTCCATAAAGATCATTGGTAGCAACAATTTCATCGCCCGGATCAAGTAATTGTAAGACAGCATCCATTGCAGCTAAACCGCTGCCAAAACAAACACCATATTTTCCTACTTCTAATGCCGCTAGATTTTCTTGAAGTGCCTTTCGAGTGGGGTTCTGTGTTCTTGCATATTCAAATCCTTGGTGATCCCCAGGGCTTTTTTGAACATAGGTTGAAGTTTGATATATAGGGGTCATTATTGCCCCAGTGCTTGGGTCAGGATGAACACCTGCATGTATTACTTTACTCTCGAATTTCATGGGTGTTCCTCGTTTTATTTGCGAGCGACAGCTCTTCGTACGGCTGAAATTACATCGGCAACGCCTAGACCATATTTCTCTAAAAGTTGAGCAGGCTTGCCACTTTCGCCAAAACTATCGTTTACAGCGACATATTCTTGTGGCGCAGGATGCTTAGTAGATAGTAATTGAGCAACGCTATCTCCAAGTCCACCAATTCTATTATGTTCTTCTGCCGTTACTACACAACCAGTTTTTGAAACTGACTTAAGAACCGCGACATTATCCAATGGTTTAATTGTATGGATATTGATTAGATCAACAGAAATTCCATCTTCCGCTAATATTTTGGCCGCTTCAATTGCGTTCCAAACTAAGTGGCCTGTTGCAATTATACTTACATCCGATCCTTCTGCTAAATGAATTGCTTTTCCAATTTCAAATTTATGCGCTGCAGTGGTAAAAACTGGCCAGCTTGGTCTGCCGAATCTTAAGTACACCGGGCCATGATGATCGGCAATGGCTATGGTCGCAGCCTTTGTTTGATTATAATCACAAGGATTGATGACGGTCATTCCAGGAAGCATTTTCATCATTCCGATATCTTCCAATATTTGATGGGTAGCTCCATCTTCCCCTAAAGTCAATCCAGCATGACTAGCACAAATTTTCACATTCTTATGCGAGTAAGCAATAGACTGTCTAATCTGATCATACACTCTTCCGGTAGAAAAATTAGCAAAGGTTCCAGTGTATGGAATTTTTCCAGCAATAGCTAAACCTGCTGCGATTCCCATCATGTTCGCTTCGGCAATTCCAACTTGAATAAATCGATCTGGAAACTCATCGATAAATGCATTCATCTTTAGAGATCCAATAAGGTCAGCACAAAGTGCTATAACCTGATCATTCTTTTTGCCGACTTCCAAAAGACCAGCTCCAAAACCATCTCTTGTTGCTTTTTTCTCTGTTGCTACTAAATGCTCTAAAGCACTTACTGTTTTTGTACTGCTCATATTTCCTCGTTGTAAGGGTAATCGCCTAAGGTTTCTTCTAGCTGACTGAGCGCATTCTCAGTTTGCTCTTTATTGGTGGCCTTTCCGTGCCATTTATGTGTTCCAGCCATAAAGTCAACGCCATGGCCCATATCAGTTTTCATTAATATTACTACAGGAAGTCCTTGTCCAGATTTTTCTTTTGCCTCAGCCATTACAGATAAGACCTCTGTCATTTTATTTCCATTCATGTGCAGCACTTCCCAACCGAAACTTTTCCACTTGGATTCAAGATCTCCTAATGCCATTACTTTCTTCGTAGGGCCATCAATTTGTTGACCATTCCAATCAACTGCTACAATGAGGTTATCTACTTTATGATGCGCGGCAAACATAATTGCTTCCCAAACTTGGCCTTCTTGCAATTCGCCATCTCCTGTAAGCGCATATACCGTTTTAGAATCGCCCTCCATTTTTTTAGCTAAGGCAACTCCTAAAGCAACAGAAAGTCCTTGACCCAATGATCCAGAAGCTATTCTAATTCCAGGTAACCCTTCATGTGTAGTAGGATGGCCCTGAAGGCGAGAGTCAATCTTTCTAAAAGTGGCTAATTCTTCTACTGGAAAATATCCACTGCGCGCAAGGACGCTATAGAAGACAGGAGAGATATGACCATTTGAGAGAAAGAAAACATCTTCGTTTTTACCTTCCATATTAAAGTCAGGATTATGATCCATGATTTCAAAATAGAGTGCGGTGAAAAAATCAGCGCAACCAAGAGAGCCTCCGGGATGGCCAGAATTTACGAAGTGAGTTTGACGAATTATGTCTCTTCGAACTTGAGAAGCAATTCGTTCTAGATTAGCAACATCAGCCATTTGAAAATAGACCTGACGGTCAGTAATTGGTGAAGCGCAAAAGTATGCAATTTGGTTCTAAAAGCAGAAGGGGCAGACTCAAAGTTGAGCCTGCCCCTAATTTTAGTTGGTTCGGATCCGAATTAGTTTACGGATTCTGTTAGTTCTTTTCCTGGCTTAAATTTTACAACATTTTTAGCTGGGATTTGTATAGCAGCGCCAGTCTTAGGATTACGTCCCATTCTTGCTTCTCTACGAGTTACAGAGAAAGTTCCGAATCCTACAAGAGATGCTTTATCACCATCTTTCAAGGCATCGCCGATACAGCTCATTACACAGTTAACGGCTTCAGTAGCCTGAGTTTTGGTTAGGTTTGCTTCTTCAGCAACCTTAGTTACAAGATCTCCTTTGTTCATGTTAGAGAATTTAATAATGTGAATAATGTTAGGGCAAATTTACTCTGCTATCTTACTTTTTCAAAGATTACAGCAAAAAAATGTAGTATTTATAGGGGTTTTAGGCAAAATAGTTCCTTTCCTCGCCTAATTCGACCATATTTTTTTTCGAAAATTGACAATACGGCTCGGATTTGGTTGTTTAATATCAAAGAAATGAGGTCAGTTGGCCAATTATTTATCGTTTTTACTACTTTTAATACAATGAAAAAATTCACTAAAGCGCTTCTTTTCCTCGGATTTGTCCTATTTATTAGCATTGGCGGCAGCTCATGTAGTAAAAAAACTGGCTGTCCAATCAACGAGACGGTCCAATCAAAGACCAAAAAAGATGGTAGCTATTCAAAGAAAAAAGGAAGTTCAAACCTATTTCCAAAGGATATGCGTAGGAATTAGAATTCCCCCTTTTTTCCAAGTACTCCTGTAAAGGCATCTCCCAATAGATTAAAGGAAGTAATAACTAAGAATATCATCATTCCAGGAATAATGGCTATCCACCATGCGGAAATGTGTCTGCGAGATTCATTGATCATTGAACCCCAGGTTACTTGATCGATAGCTCCTCCGATCCCTATGAATGATAAACTAGCTTCTGTGAGAATAGCTCCCGCTATACCAAAGGCAATTGCAATGACCACAGGTCCTAAAGAATTTGGTATGACATGTTTCCAAAGAATATTGAATTGAGAGAAACCCATGGATTCTGCAGATTCTATAAAAGATAGATTTCTGACTTTTAAGATCTCCCCTCGTATAAATGCTGCAATTCCTGTCCAAGCAAAGCAGCCGATAATTACCATTATTACATAAATAGATGAATCGGCTACCAATGCTGCAATGGCTATTATTAAAAGTAATCCCGGAACGGATCGAATAACCTCAATGATGCGCATGATAATTAAATCCAATGGAATTGCGATAGATTTTGACAAGCGCATTTTTTGTTCTAAAAGTGTCCCTAATTTATAACTCAGAAAAGTCATTCCTAGCAATAAAGTAAGCCGAATCAATATTTTAATCAATGAGTGACCAATAATTCCTGGAAAAATTGTAGTTAAATTAAATGACCAAAAACATCCAAGAAAAATACTTGCAATTATAAGGATCATCGAAATCTTTCCAAGCCTGAATTTATGATCGCCAAAATAACCGGCAATAGCTCCAAAGAAAATTCCAATGATGGACGCTATCCCCATGGCAATCAGTCCAACCAATAACGCAGGTCTTGTACCGTAAATAATTCCCGCTGCCACATCTCTTCCTAGTTGATCGGTGCCCATCCAATGCCAATATTTTTTCGAATCCACATCCTGCGGACCAAATGGAGAAACGAATTGAGCATTTTTTAAATCTAAATTAGTCGCATTGTAAGGTATTGGCGCCCAAATAACTTTCTCATACTTTAAGTTTTTCCATCCCTCGCGGAAAACCTCAGCATCAAACTCCGACATTCCCATTTGAACGAGATAGTTTTTGAAAATTGGAAATTCAATTTTTCCATTTCTCTGAGAGAAAAAGGGTTTGTCATTGGCAATAAATTCTCCGAACACTGCAAGAAAAATAAAAAACCCCAATAACCGAAGGGCTATTCTACCAGATCGGGTTTTTACAACTTCTTTTCTAAATGTTGACAAGCCAATTGCACTAGGTTCTTTCGTTTTTAATATTTCTTCTTTACTCATTATTTGCTTTTTTATTTTGAGAAAAAGAAATTCGAGGATCTAGCCAGGCGTAAAGAATATCACTAATCAATATTCCTACTAAAGTAAGTCCTGCGCTTAAAAACAAAATGGCATATACCACAGGCCAATCCCGGTTAAAAATAGATTGTACAATTTCATTCCCCATTCCGGGAATATTAAATACTATTTCAATTACAGCAGATCCCGCTATCATTCCAGGAAATACGGAAGCAAATATTGTAATGATTGGAAAAATAGAATTCTTAAATATATGCCTTCTTTGAACTTGCGATTCTTCTAGGCCTTTAGCTTTGGCCGTAAGAATAAAACCTTGAGGAAGCACATTAAGTACTCCAGAACGCATCTGTCTAAAGATTACTGCTATGGCTACATATGAGCTACAAATTACTGGAAGAATTAAATGACTTGCAGATTCCCAAAATCTATCCATCAAAGGCGAACTGCTTGGTAGATTCCCCAAACCAACAGAAGGAAACCAATCCAAATATTTTGAATACTCAGGAGTAGTAAAAAATACAATTAGTAAGGTGCCAATCCAAAATGTAGGCAATGAAAAAAGTACAAACAAAATATTATTACTCCAACGATCAAGATTCGACCCCTTGTTCATCCCAGCTTTGATACCCAATGGAATGGCTATTAAAAAAACCAAAATCAATGAAGGAATATTCAACATGAGCGTCCAAAACATAGACTTCTTTATCTTTCTCACTGCAGGTAGTCCGTTTTGACAAGATATTCCAAAATCTCCTTTTAGCATATTTTTCATCCAATGATGGTATTGATTATTGAATCCATACCAATGGAAAGTAGGGATCAAGTTTGCCCATCCTCTTTGCTCAGAAAAAATTTGCTTGAAATTACTTTGTGCAGTTTTACAATTCTCCTGTAGTATAGGGGTATTACCAAAAGCATAAAATTGAGTATAAATAGATTCAATTCTATTTGCATCTAAACCAAATTCAATATCGCTAATTATTCTTCGAATACTCAGCAGGGTATCTGGCGATAGTTGGTTACTTTCTTTTTCAAGCGACTTTATCAATACAGAATGAGCTTTTCTCCAGTTTTGAATTGCAGGCCAATTCCCCCATTGATTGATTAGTGATTTACAATGCTCTCTATCTGTTTTTAGAACTATCCTATGTAATGTATCTGGATGATTGTAAGGATTAATATTAAAGTAAAAATTAGGGAGGTCTAGTTTTTTTTCTTTGGCTGTCTTTCTATAAATTTTTTCATAATCCGCATTAAAAACAGAATAGCGTTCGCTAAATTCAGTCAAACCGCTACCACATTCAATAGGATCACCAGGGGTCAATTTACTTAACCCAAAGGCCACCATGCTGATGACCAACATGGTTGGAATAAAAAATGAAATTCTTTTTATTAGATACCCTAGCATCGGGTTATTCTTACCTAAAGTAAGCGAGTTGATACGTTGGCGTCAATAAAGAATACTTTTTCGCTTTG
>CALGJW010000358.1 GCA_937930025.1 uncultured Saprospiraceae bacterium
ATATCTTGTGTTCGAAAATCATCAATAGTGGGAATTCCTGTTTTAGTAGCAATCGCTTGAGCTGATCCTAATTGCACGCTAATAAAATCGGTTGGCTCATGCAACAGGGTATGGCCATGAATTGCTATAAGTTCAGGTGCATATTTTTGTTTTTTTAAAAATGCTTGAATTAAGTCGCCGAGATAATTGCCAAATGGTTGATGAAGTGATAGCGGATTAGAAATGTCAGCAGTACGAAGTTTATCAATCCAATCGGAAGAGTAGGGATGAGTTTCAGAGGAAAGCAATTTCCATTTTCTATTTGAAATAAATTCCGAATCAAATTCAACCATTGCCAAATCCAATCCGTCCAAAGAACTACCAGACATCAAACCAAGAACGATTTTGTTTTGCACTATTCAGGATTTTTAAAGTTCAATGAGTATTTGGCCAACTGAGCAATTTCTTCATCGCTGATCATTCCTTTAAAACCATTCATCGCTCCTTTACCATTGGAGATAAGAATTACGCGCTGATCATAGTTTAAAGTACTTAAGGCCAAATCTTTCGCTCCATTCAAGCCCATTTTTCCATCTATTCCATGACAGGTAGAGCAATATCGCTTAAAAAGCTTTTTGGCCTCATCGTTATTGTAGTTTGCTGGGCCTTCTGGACCACCTGCTCCGCAGGCGAATATAATTATGCTAAAAAGTGCTAGAACTATTCCGATTTTCATAGGTTACTATTTGCTTTAAAGGTATGATTCTTTCAACTATTCACACTAGAAAAAAGGCAGTCTTTTAAGTAGTTATTGACGATTAAATGATTTTGAATTCTGAATGGAAAGTTTTTGTAGATTAAAGAAACTAGTTGATCTTTTTACTGTTAAAACTTAGGAAACTATGTACCTAGTCATAGTTTCCTGTGTTTATTTGTATTACTTTTGCATAAGCTTATGACAGAGAAAGATAAAATTGTTAACAAGGCAGAGGCCTTATTTATGCGCTTTGGGCTTAAGAGTGTCTCTATGGATGATATAGCCAGGGAGATCGGGATATCAAAGAAGACCCTTTATCAATCGGTAGATAATAAAGAAGACCTCATTAAAGAAATAGTGGTCAAAAGAATAGAGACAGAGATCGAAATAGTTGATTCAGTAAACGAAAAAGCACAAAATGCCATGGAAGAAATTTTGGGCTTTTCTAGACAAATTACCAAAGAGCTTAGAGGAATTTCTCCTGGAGTGATCTACGAGTTACAGAAATATTATCACGAAATTTTTAAAATAATAGAATCCTTTCATAATGAATTTATCTATAAAACTATCTTAGACAATTTACAGAGAGGGATTGAAGAAGGAATATACAGGAAGAACATTAAAGCAGAAATTGTAGCTAAGTTATATGTGGCAAACAATATCTTGATCGTAGATGAAGGCGCTTTTTCGCTAAGAGAGTATCACCCCGATGAATTGTTTCAAGAACATATCAGGTATCATATATATGGAGTGGCGTCTCCCAAAGGAATCAAATTACTAGATAAATTATCAATGACCAATGAAAAATAATTTTCTTATTCTATTTCTAGCTTTCAGCATTGTGTTAACTGGGCAAGATGTAACCGAGTTTTCATTGGAAGAAGCAATTGCTTTTGCCATGAATAATTCTAAAGCCGTCAAAAATAGCCAAATCAATATTTCAGATGCCGAGCAGCAAATTGTGGAAACTCGGGCGATGGGAATACCTCAAGTGAATGCGACCGTTGGTTATAATTACTTTATAGAACTCCCCACTTCCTTAATTCCAGCTCAATTTTTAAACCCAATTGCCCCAGCAGACGAATTTGCTGAAGTGCAATTCGGTACGTCGAATAATTTGGAAGCAAAAATTCAAGCAACTGCGTTACTTTTTGATGGCTCCTATTTTGTCGGACTTCGTGCGGCGAGAGAAGCTCGTTCTTATGCAGCTGAACAATTGGCTCAGACCAAACAAGAATTGGGTCAAAGAGTTAAAGACGCTTATTTCCCATCACTTATTTTACAAACCAGTCAAGGGACTTTAGAAAAAAATATTATTAATCTAAAAAAACTGAGAGTAGAAACAAATGCATTAGTTGAGGCCGGTTTTGCCGAGCAATTGGATTTGGACCGTTTGGATTTAAGTATTGCTAATCTTGAAACGGAGTTAGAAAATCTTGGTAGACAAATTGACCTTGCTAAGAACTATCTTAAATTTCAAATGGGATATCCGATAGATAAGGATATAACGCTTACCGATAATGTTGAGGCACTCTTACAAGAGGTAACCAGCGAAGATTTAATTGGAACAGTCAATTATCAAAGCCGAGCTGATTATCGCGTTATGGATAGAGTAATTGAACTAAATAGATTAAATGTGGACCTACAAAAACAAGCCTACTATCCTAGCGTTGCTGGGTTTGCCTCCTATTCCTATACCGGTCAAGGAAATAATTTATTCAAAGATCCAGCTTGGTTTCCAACCGCGTTGGCAGGACTCCAGCTTAATGTGCCAATTTTTTCTGGTCTACAACGAAATGCAAAAGTGGAAAGAGCAAAATTTCAATTAGACATAATCGAAAATCAAAAAGATGAGTTGGCAAGAGGTATTTTATTAGAAGTTCAAAATGCCAGAGGAAATTACAATAATTCACTTAGGCGAGTTGAATTGCAAAAGAAAAATATTGCACTCGCTCAGAAAATATATGATACCGCTCAAATAAAATACAAGGAAGGAGTTGGTTCAAGTTTGGAAATCAACCAAGCAGAAACCAGTCTTTTTAATACACAACAAAACTACGACCAAGCATTATTCGATTTATTAACCTCAAAATCAGCTTTGGAGAAAGCCTTAGGCAAGTAAGCTTAAATTTTAAATTGCAATTTTATGAAAACCATTTTAATATACCCATTACTTCTCCTGACTTTATGCTTTGGCTGTCAGCCTACGGACTTGAGTCCCGTCGAACAAAAGCGTAAGGACTTAAAAGAAAAGAAAAAGGAATTCAATACGCTAAAAGGAGAGATCGCCACTTTGGAAAGTGAAATCCTTGAGTTGGATCCACCTAAGGAAAAGCCTAGAAAGTTGGTTACTACAAAAGTATTAGTGGCCCAAGATTTTGAACGCTTTGCTGAAGTACAAGGGTCTGTGGTTTCAGATGATATTGTTTTTGCTACAAGTGAAACAGGAGGGAGATTGACAAATGTTACTCCTTCTGAAGGAGAGTTTGTTACACGTGGGCAAGTGGTGGCATCTGTAGACATGGAGGGAATCACTAAGCAAAAGGCAGAAATTGAATCTGCTTTAGAATTGTCCAGAGATGTTTTCAATCGCCAAAAAAGATTATGGGATCAGAAGATAGGAACAGAGGTTCAATTTCTTCAAGCCAAGAATGCGGTAGATCGCTTGGAAAAAAGTATGGAGACCTTAAATTTTCAAATGACAAAATCTTCTGTATTCGCGCCAATAAGTGGAGTAGTTGAAAAAGTGTTTTTGAAAACAGGGGAGATGTCAGCACCGGGAAGTCCAATCCTTCAAATTTTAAATACTTCAAAAATAAAAGTAAAAGTAGACGTACCTGAACGTTACCTTAAATCGGTTAAACGTGGCCAAGTCGTCAAAGTGGAATTTCCAGCAATTGAAGTGGAGAAAAATGCCAAGATTTCCAGAATAGCTCCAACTATTAATCCGGGTAATAGAACATTTGAAGTAGTAATAAATTTAAATAACCCTAGTGGATTACTTAAACCCAATCTTTTAGCCTCGGTTTTCTTTAAAGATTTTGAGAAAAAAAATGTGGTCCTAGTTCCTTTAGAGATCATTCAGCAAGAGATCAGCGGTGGTTCATATGTATACATCAAAACCGAAGGACAGAATGGAGCCGTCTCCAAAAAAGTTATGGTAGAAACCGGAGAGTCGGATAAGGGAGATGTTATAATCACTGAGGGTTTGAAAGGAGGAGAAGAGTTAATTCTAAATGGAGCACTCGGTTTGGGAGATGAAGAATTGATCATGGTGGAAGATTCAAAAATAAGTACCAATGGCTAAGCTGGATAAAATTAAAGATGCACTAAGAGAATTTTCGCTAACTACTCTAGCAGTAGATAATGCCACTAGTATTTTTCTATTGACCATGATGATCTTATTCTTTGGATTGAGTTCCTATGATAAGATGCCTAAAGAGCAATATCCAGAAGCAGTTTTTCCAACTATTTTTATCAATACCCCTTACCCAGGGAATTCAGCTCAGGATATTGAAAACCTCATTACTAGACCAATCGAAAAAGAATTACAGGGGATTACTGGTATCAAAGATATTAAGTCGACTTCCATTCAAGATTTTTCTATAATTACCGCAGAATTTACAACGGATTCTGATCCTGAGATTGTTAAACGAAAAGTAAAAGACGCAGTTGATAAGTCGAAAAGTGAACTGCCCAATGACCTTCCCACTGATCCTGCTGTAGTCGATGTAAATCTAGCAGACATTCCGATCATGACCGTAAATCTTTCCGGAGATTATAGCATGGATAACCTCAAGTCTATTTCGGATCAATTAAAAGATCGATTAGAAGAAGTTGCCGAGGTTAATAAAGTAGACATTAAAGGTGACATGGACCGAGAGGTTCAAATAGATGTAGATCTTACCGCAATTCAGGCAAGAAAAATTAGTTTCACAGATATTGAAAATGCAATCAAGTCTGAGAACATGAATATGTCCGGAGGGGAGATTGTAAACAATGACTTTCGTAGAGCAATAAGAGTAGTTGGGGAATTCCAAAATATGGATGAACTCAAAAATGTTATCATTAAATCTGAAGATCAAACACCAGTTTATTTAAGAGATATCGCCACTGTTACTTTTGGCTATAAGGATAGAACCAGTATCGCTCGTTCGAATGGTTTTCCTGTAATTTCTCTAGATGTGATAAAGCGTAAAGGAGAAAATCTTTTGAACTGTGCAGATAAGGTGAATAAAATTGTAGATCAGGCTAAGATTGATTTATTCCCAAGTGGCATGCGAGTAAGTGTGTTTAACGATCAATCTATTAATACAAGAAACCAAGTTTCGAATCTTGAAAATTCTATCATCTCCGGAGTAATTTTGGTAGTATTGGTATTGCTATTTTTTCTAGGAATTAGAAATGCAATGTTCGTCGGAATCGCAATTCCGCTTTCCATGCTTACTGGAATAATGTTGCTGCACCTTTCTGGAGTAACCATGAATATTGTTGTGCTCTTCGCGCTTATTTTAGCGCTAGGGTTACTAGTAGATAATGGAATTGTAGTCGTAGAAAATATCTATCGTTATATGCAGGAAGGCTATAGCGCAAAAGAAGCCTCAAAATATGGAGCCGGTGAAGTGGCTGTTCCAATTATTGTTTCAACTGCCACCACCTTGGCAGCATTTATACCGCTGGCTTTTTGGCCCGGCCTAATGGGGGAGTTTATGAAATATTTCCCCATTACATTGGTAATTGTTTTATCCTCTTCGTTATTTGTTGCGCTAGTAATCAACCCAGTTTTCACTTCAACATTTATGAAAATAGATGAAGTATCTGAGGATGCTAAAGTCCGTAGGAGAAGATTGATCAATGGTCTAATAATGGTTTTGGCTTTATTTGTTATCGCCGTAATAGGACATTTTACAAATACTTTGTGGGTAAGAAATTTGTTCGGTATTATCGGCATCGTGACCTTGGTTAATGTTTTAGTATTACGTCGAGCAGCCGGTGGTTTTCAAAATGCTGTATTACCTTTTCTAGAAAAAGTATACAACCGCTTTGTCCGATTCGCTTTGAAGAAGTACAATCCTATCGTTGTATTTTTTGGATCCTTTGTATTATTGATTGCAGTAACAATGATTTATTTTGGTTCAGATCCGAAAATGGAACAATTCCCTTCTGCTGATCCATTATATGTTAACGTATTTGTTGATTTACCAATCGGTAAAGACATAGAAGCAACAAACGAGGTGATGTCCGCCATTGAATCTAAAGTTGATGAGACCATAGAACCTTATCGTGATATAGTGGAAGAAGTACTTTCTCAGATAGGCGAAAACACTGCTGATCCAAATGGTCCACCGGAGCCTGGAGCTTCCCCAGAAAAGGCTAGATTAACTGTTTCGTTTGTACCATTTGAAAAAAGAGGGGGAGTCTCTTCCATGATGGTGATGGATAAAATCCGAGAGGCCGTAGGGGACCAACCAGGTGTTCAGGTTGCTGTGGATAAAAATGCAGATGGTCCTCCAACTGGGAAACCAATCAATATTGAGTTGTCTGGTGATGAGGTTACCACGCTTGCTCAAACCTCGCAAGAAGTGATTAAGTATCTCAATGAATCAAATATTGGAGGTATAGAGGAACTGAAAGCTGATGTTAAAATCGGTAAACCGGAGTTAATTATTAATGTGGATCGAGAAGCGGCAAGAAGATTTGAACTATCAACCTTTTCAATTGCAGATGCTATTCGTACTTCTGTATATGGAAAGGAAATTTCAAAATACAAGAAGGGAGAAGATGAATACGATATTTTCGTTCGATTGGATAAAGACAAAAGATATGATGTCAATGAATTATTGAATCAGCGGATCACTTTTCGTAATCCGGCAAATGGTAGAATTGTTCAAGTACCAATTTCTGCTGTAGCAACTGCTAAATATAGTTCTACTTTTACTTCAGTAAAAAGAATCAACTTAGATCGCTCGGTCACCATTTCTTCAAATGTCCTATCAGACTATAATGATAATGAAGTGGTCGCTGAAATTCAAGGCGCATTAGAAGACTATGAGTTGCCTGCTGGGGTTGACTATAAATTTACCGGTGCACAAGAACAGCAGGCACAGGACACTGAATTCTTGCTTTCGGCTTTTATGGTAGCCATCTTTTCTATCTTCATCATAATTGTAGCGCAGTTTAATTCTGTGGTTGCTCCGTTCATTATTGTGCTTTCTATTGTATTTAGTTTGACCGGAGTATTTTTAGGATACTATATTACGGGCTCTGTCTTTCAGCAAATTTTCTCTGGAGTAGGAGTGATATCACTCGCGGGGATTGTTGTGAATAATGCCATTGTACTTATAGATTATATTAATCTATTGATTAAGCGAAAGCAACAAGAGCTGGGAATAGATTCGCTTTGGGGGCTTACCACGACAGATGTGAAAGAAGCCATTGTGGTTGCCGGGGCTACAAGATTGCGCCCAGTATTGCTTACTGCGATCACAACGGTCCTTGGATTAATTCCATTGGCTATTGGGTTTAATTTTAATTTCTTCACTTTAATAACAGATTTAGATCCGAATATAATCATGGGTGGAGATAACACCGCGATCTGGGGACCGATGGCATTGACTGTTATATACGGTCTTACCTTTGCGACTTTTTTAACCCTAGTTGTTGTACCAGCTATGTATTGGTTGTCTTATAGATTTAATCGATGGGCAAGAGGCTTATTCAAAAAAAGTGAACCAGTACTAGCAGAATAGAATTGCAAAATTGTAAAATTTGTGAATCGCAAAATGCTTGAATGTGTTTTGCGATTTTTTTTATCCGCACTTGTTGGAAAAAATGTATGGCCATCTCTTCCTTTGCATAAGTCATTTAACTTATTTGATAAGTCTAATTCGATCAAATTGACTCTATTCTCTTTATTTATTTAAAAAGCATACATTTTTAAATCCGAACACTAGGGTAATGTGCTGTAGGTCAGCTACTTGTATATAGGGAATTATTTTTTCCAGACAAATAAATATGTTCTTGACTTTCAATCATGGACTTACGCATAGCTAAAAATAGCAATCTAATATTTCGATTCTTTTTTGATATGAAAATATGACTTTGGCAAAGGAATTGCACATTTATAATTGTTGAACGAAAGGTTCTAAAAAAATTAAGTTTCACGAAAGTGAAATTATTAAAGTGAGTGTTTGTTCATAGTTTTTGTTTTTTGTTTTGTCCCCCGATTAGTCGGGGGCCTTTTTAAAACTTAAGACAAACACTCACTTGACTTCCCCTCTTAAGATTGATCCTCCCATCAATATTAAAATTTATTTGACCCAATCCTCTAGCCTGCGTGGCTGAAGATCAACTCGTGAAGAAGGTTGATTGATAAGCGCACGCCAATATCGAAAGGGTAGAGTGTTTTTTATATGTTTAATCCGGTCCCCGAGTTTACTCGGGGCCTTTTTTAAACAAAATAAACCTAGGGTAACCTACATGATCCAAAAAAGTGTTTGTTCATAGTGTTTGTTTTTTGTTTTGTCCCTCGGGTATTGCCCGAGGGTCTATTTTTTTGTACCCAACTCATCACTAATTCTTCTTTCCTACTCTATAGCTTTATAGCTACTTTTCAATTCTCCATGCTGTCGACTTCAAAAGACTACTAGTTATACCTATCTTTGTTTATAGATAATAGCAATATGCAATCTATGAAAGGCCTAGATAATCTTCGTCAAGACTACACCAAGGATGAGCTAAATATTCAAGATTTTGCGACCAATCCTATTGATCAATTCAAAGTTTGGATGGAATTGGCGCTGGAATCAGAAATTCTCGAACCCAATGCCATGATCTTGGGTACTTCAGATCTATTTTTAAATGTT
>CALGJW010000359.1 GCA_937930025.1 uncultured Saprospiraceae bacterium
GACAGAGGTTAAAAATTCCCCTTTGTTAAAGGAATTAAGTGCTTCATCCCAGGCTTCAAATCTTTCTGGGGATTTTTTCACTTCGTCGTACCTTCCAAACTTAATGAGTGGTACCACCTTTTCTCCTGTCAATCTTGAGTACCAGCGCTGAAGAATATTCATTTAACTACACTTTGCCGAAAGTTACTTAACTCATTTGATAGATTGGAAATTAGTTAATTTTGAAAATTCAAACAAGTTATATTTTATGGAGTTATCCACTCAGGTCAATATCGCAACCAGTTTTCCAAAAATTGATCATGCCCAGAAAATTTTGGCGATGGGTTCTTGCTTTATTGAGCATATGGGTGGTCGTTTACAAAAGCATGGTTTTGATATTCAATTGAATCCTTTTGGCATTCTCTATCATCCCCTCGGAATACTTAATGGCCTGTCCAGAATTCTTCAAAATGAATCGATTCGAGCCGAAGAACTTCATTTATATCAAGAGCGCTGGCATTCTTGGTCACATCATGGATCCTTTTCTGATTTGGGAAAAAACAGTGCGCTCCAACTAATGAATCGGTCCTTCGACCTAGCGCGAGAAAGTATCAATTCTTTGGATTGGCTAATCATAACTTTTGGAACGACTTACGGCTATCAATTAAAAGATGGAACCTTAGTGGCCAACTGTCATAAATACCCTGCTGACCATTTCAATAAGGTGCTCAGTAATCCAAAGGAATTAATAGACCAATGGATCGAATTTATTCCTTTGCTAAAAGCTGCCAATCCTAGTTTAAATATTTTGATTACTGTAAGCCCAATTCGCCATAAGAAAGATGGCCTGATAGAAAACAATCGTTCAAAAGCCCGTTGCCTTTTATTGGCAGAAGCTGTAATAAATGAATTTGATTATTGCCATTACTTTCCATCTTATGAAATTCAATTGGATGAGTTGCGCGATTATCGATTTTATGAGGAAGACCTAGTTCATCCAAACAATTTGGCGCAAGATTACATTTGGGAAAAATTTTCTGCTCACTTATTTGACAATGAAACTGAAAAATTAAATCGAGAAATTTACAACTTGAGATTAGCAGCAGCGCATCGTCCCTTTCATCCAACTTCTAAGGCGCATCAAACTTTCATCAAAACACAACTAGAAAAACTTGCAGCCCTGCAAGAAAAAAATACAAGCTTACCATTAGGAGAAATAAAATCTATGCTCGAGAAGCAACGGCTCTAAATTATCCGAGTTACTTCACTTTGGCCAGTGAGTTTTAAATTTTCACAATTCGAAATATTGATAATGCCTGGCTTTTTTCCCTGTTCAAAAGAACCAAGCGTATCCTCGAATCCCAAGGCATTTGCACCATTGATAGTAGCCCAAGTCAATAACGTTTCCAAAGAAATATAAGATTGCAATTTTTGAATTGTTTTCATTTCTTCCAAAATACATAGTTGCCAATTGGAAGTTAATGAATCAGTTCCTATACACATTTTTGCGTTTGCATCTAGAAAGTATTGGTAATTCGGCAATTTGTTTTCTATAAATAAATTGGCATTTGGACAAGTTGCCCAATAAACTTGTTGAGACCAATCATGAGCAGCTTGAATATCGCTCGGGATGCAAGTAGTGTTATGAACGAACAATGTCTTTTGCTTTGCATCCATATGCTTTAAAGCGTAATGGATGGAGCGTTGACCTGTTGCTTTGAAATGGTCAAAAGGAATTTTAAAGCCTTCAAAAAAAGAGGGAAAATTACCTGCTTTTTTTTCAAAAAGTAAATTCTCTTCGGGCGTTTCTTGGTTGTGAATACTGATAGTCCCTTCCGGTTTATTGAGTTGGTTAATTTTCTGAAAAAGCTCAGGAGTCACGGTGTAAGGTGCATGTGGAACAGCCCTAAAATCATCTTTTTCATTTTCTTCCAAGCCATCAAATACTTTTTTATATTTTTCAAATTCTGCTTCCGTCATACCTGGAAAAAGAAAGTCGAACATTTCTACAAATGTGTAATACCTAATGTAGCTTTCCTTCTTTGTTTGAAAAGTATCTGTTTGATTAGAAATATCCCCAACAGCCACAATACCTTGCTCATACATGTACTGATCCTGTGTAGCTATGGCGTCTAAAATTTCAGCTTTTGAAATATCTCTAAACTGTACTACAGATTGCAAAAAAGGAAGTAGACTTGTTCCAGTATCTACTTTCCCGAGCATATGAGAAAGTTCAAGATGGCAATGAGCATTAATAAACCCAGGGCAAATAATTCCAGTATACTTTTCTATTGATGATCTTTCATGCTCGGCGATATCCTCTAAAGAGACTATCCTACCTAGGTCATCTGTTACTAAGACTTTATCCTTTGCGAGGTGACCGGAAGGAGTAAAAATAAAATCAGCCGTAATTTTTCTCATGTTCCTTCTTACTCTTTTTCTAGTTTCAATAGTTCCAAAACTGCCAATCCATTTTTTATGCGAGGTTCGAACCAAGTAGATTTAGGAGGCATGATTTTATTTAGCGTAGCTATTTCCATTAAGTCTTTCAACTCTACCGGGTAAAGACAAAATCCGATTCTATTTTCATTCTTGATCGTCCTCAACCTTAATGCTTCTATTCCTTTCGGACCTTCGACATATTTTAGTCTAGGATCAGTTCGTACGTCTTCCATTCCCAAGATGTTTTCTAAAACCAAATCATCTAAAATTTGGGCGTCCAAAAGAACTTTTTCATCCTTATACTTTTTGAGCACTTTTTTTCTCCAAGTTAATGCATACCATTCTTTGTTGATGAATAAGGTGATTTCAAATTTCCTTTTTGGTTTACGGGCTTTTTTCAATAGCTTAATGTTGCATACCGTAGAAAGTTGAGCCATAAAGGAGCTAAGACTATTATCTGTCAAACCTTCAACAACTCGATTATAGTCATGTACTTCTAATTGATCTTCGGGAAAATAACAGACAAAAAGTTTATTGTATCCTTCCTCTTTTCCTTGCTCTTTCATTCGATCAAATAACAAGGCGGTGGTTGAACAACGATGATGTCCGTCTGCGATAAAAGAGTGTTTAATTTCCTTGTTAAAAAGCTCTTGAAATGTCTTTATCGACACCTTGTCCTTTACTTGCCAAAGTTGGTGGGCTTCTCCATTTGAAAAACAGGTGCTATAAAAATTTTGAACAGAAGTCTTTTGCGCTTTCATTAAATCATCTAAAGCAGCAACATTTGGATGAGTGATGAGCACTGGTTTGACAATCGCATTCCGGCTTATTATTAAATGCATTTGCTCTTGCTCCTTTGCAGGAAGTGTATTCTCATGCTTCTTAATATTCCCGTTAATGTATTCTTGAATATCTACACAGCAAATAATTCCAGTGTGTTTTCGACCCGCTCGACTTATTTCATAAACATAAAGCGCTTCCTCCTTAGTTTGGGTAAAAAAACCAGCTTTACGGTATTCTGGGTAATCCTCTTTGACAGTATCAAAAAAGGCGTCCACAGAGGTTATATAATCGAAATTAGGATAGACCGCCCGAAAAGGTTCAATTCGCATATTTGGTAAAACTGATTAGGACGGGCAAGATAAGCAGCTTCTGACTAAAAGGAAGGACTAAAACAATGAAATAAATTATCGGATCATTTTCATAAAGGTTCCGACAAACCAACTGGCCTCCGATTTTGAAAGCGTCTCCAGCGCAGAATCAGCTTTTCCTGAAAATAATTTGATATCCTGGATGATTTTGCAGAATTCTTGAGAATGATCGCAGACTCCTTGGACCTTAGAAATATCATCAAGGACTTTGACCATCGGCTCCAATTCACGCTTTTTCCTTTGGATAATCACCCTTCTAACCACTTCCCACATATCCTTTTCCGCCACAAAGAACTCCTTTCGCTCTCCAGCCTTCAAGTTTTTATGGACTAATCCCCAATCCATTAAAGCCCGGAGGTTCATATTGGTATTACCCATGGAGATATTAAGTTGTTCCTTAATTTCTGAAGCACAAAGCGGATCAGAAGAAATCAATAACAAGGCATGGATTTGGGCCATTGTACGATTGATTCCCCAGCTTGAGCCCAGGGTCCCCCAGGATTCTATGAATCTTTGTTTACCCTCTTCGAAGGTGATCTCTTTAGAACTATTTTCCACAAATTTGATTTTCAATAAAAATTAGGACTCGGCATTCAGATTCAATTATAGAATTAGAATGAAAATTTTAGTCTTTTTGTTCTGGCTTTGGGAAAATTACTTTATTTAATCGAAATAAATGGAGGTTTACACACCTTTGCTTTTAGTCTTTTTTTGCCTGCTACTACAAAAATATGCGTATCCAATTTAGAGTATTCCGTTTGTACATACCCTAGTCCTATGGGGATTCCTAGGCTTGGGGATTGAGTTCCAGAAGTAACTTTACCAATTTCTACTCCAGCTTCATTCTCGATTTTATAATCATGTCGCGGTACTCGTCTATCTTCTAGCGTAAATCCAACTAATTTTCTACCTGTACCCTCCGTTCTATGCTTACGGAAAATTTCTATGCTTGAAAAATATTCCTTTTTCGTCTTTGTTATCCAACCTAAACCCGCCTCAATAGGAGATGTGGTATCATCTATGTCGTTTCCATATAGACAAAATCCCATCTCAAGACGAAGGGTATCTCTAGCCCCTAAGCCTATGGGCTGAATTCCAAATTCTTCTCCAGCCACCATTAGTGCATCCCAAAGTGCTTTTAATTGATCGTTCTGCACATAAAGTTCAAAACCACCTGCTCCGGTATAACCTGTTGCTGAGACTAGTACGTTTTCAATACCAGCAACGGAACCTTTTCCAAAATGATAATATTTCATTCCTTCTAAATCAATATCCGTGATTTTACCGAGTGCTGCTTTAGCCTTGGGTCCTTGTAACGCCAGCAAACCAGTTTGATCAGAAATATTTATCATTCTTGCATCAAAAGTGTTTTTGCTTTTTATCCAATTCCAATCCTTCTCAATATTTGATGCATTGACAACTAACATAAAAGCCTGTTCTCCTTCAGAACACATATCCTCATCCAACCGATATACTAAAAAGTCATCTACAATCCCACCATCGTCATTTGGAATGCAGGCATATTGCGCTTGTCCAATTATTAATTTAGAAGCATCATTAGAACTAATGGCTTGAATAAGGTCCAATGCTTGTTTTCCTCGTACTATAAATTCTCCCATGTGAGAGACATCGAACAAACCCACTTTTTCTCTTACACATAGATGTTCCTCTTGAATTCCAGCATAAGAAATAGGCATATCGTACCCAGCAAAAGCAGCCATTTTTGCTCCTAGGTTTCGGTGTTCATTCGTAACCGCAGTTGTTTTTAAAGTTGTAGTTGAATCGTTCATATAAATTTAGTTCGAGATGCTAACAGATTTGATTATAGTTCCGGGCTGGACGGCATGTATTACATCCATCCCTTCAATTACTTTTGCAAATAAAGTATATTTTCCATCTAAATTTGGTGTTGGCGCATGTGTAATAAAAAATTGGGTTCCTTCCGTATGGGGTCCCGCAGAGGCCATTCCTACCATACCACCTTGGTCATAATAACTTGGGATTAATTCGGATCGAATAGTATAATCCAAAGAACCATATCCATCTCCTCTTGGACAACCTCCCTGAATCACAAAGTTGGAGACCACTCTATGAAATCTTTTTCCGTCAAAGAATCCAGTCTTTGCCAATTGGAAAAAATTAATACTCGATCCCGGAGCTTTCAATGCGTCCAACAATATTGTAATTTTTCCTTTATCCGTATTTAATGTGACTTTACAGTTCGTCCCCATTTCATTATAAATATCCCAATTAATAGGATGATTAAATTTAGGAATTAATTTCAATGGTTTTGAAACACCACTAAATAAATCTATGGCCGATTGTAAATCATTATAGGCTTCTGTTTCTTTAGGAAGGGTAAGTTGAACCTGAGCGACTGATAAAAAAGTATAATATTCAAAATATTCTTTTAAGTCCAATTCTGGACTGGCTAATATTTTTGCTGCTTCTGAAATTGCTCCGGGATCTTTGCTCTCAATGGCCTCTCTTAGCATCTCCGCTATTTCTCTTCTTACTCTTCTTTTGCTTAATCCAAAAAATGAATCGAAATCTTTTCGACTGATAATTTTTCCTAGTAGCTGGGTTACTTTTGATAAAATCAACGGCTCACTAGTTCCTTCGGTAAGATTATAAATGATTCGATAGTACCAGCCAAATTCGCTTAAGGATTCCAAAACCTTTGATCTGGTTTCAATATCGTTAGTATTATTATAAGTGCTTTCTAATGTGCGTACTAACCGACCTCTCGTTCCCTCCATTGAAATTGGCAAATATTTATTCGCCGCTCCTAATAATTTAAACCTAACATCTTCTAGTAAAGTTGAATCTGATAATCCTTTTTGAAGATAATTCCGGGCATCTCGGGCAATGCCATTTTCTAGAAAAAATCCAGCAGCAGTATTTGCAATGTGATAATTGTTATTTCCAAGAGCGGAAGAGATTGTGGCCTCTACTTCTCTATAATCAAAATTTCCAAGTGCTCTAATGATATTACATTTTACTCGATAATCTTGCTCTCTTGGATATTGGCTAAGCAATATTTGCATAGCAACGATGCTTTTGCTTCGTCCAAGCACCACAGCCAGGACCATTCGAATTCTTGGATCTTCATTATCTTGAAAAGCATCGAGTAATCTACTGAGATGAGGCTCCAAGTCCAACGATCGATTATAAAAAAGATAATGGGCTCCTATCAATTGAACAGAAACTGGGTAGGATTTATCGCTTACAAATTTGACCATTAAATCAGTGCCAATCTTATCCGTAATTCCTCTTAATCCAAATCGGTAAATTCCCAAGGCTTGACCTTCTAAAAGAAGGGTATCGGTAGGATTATATGTGGAAACAGAAGCCATGGCTTTTAAATTTTCTATGCGTCCACATTTTCCAACGGCTTCCAAAATTGTCCTATTTACACTAGCAGCATTATTCAGCGAATCATCTCGTTCAAAGGATTTAATAAGCGCCTGTTCCGCACGATTGTCCCCAATTTGTCCAAGCGCATAGGCAGCTGCAGATCGAATTTCTATTCGCTCATCATCCAATTGTTTAATGAGTTCATTGATATGCGGCAACGCATTTTCCTTTCCCAATGATGCAAAACTCAAAGTGGAAAGAAACTGAATAGTAGGATCTTCGTGCTGAAAATAATTTGATAAACTATCCGCTAAAAGGCGATCTTGAAAATTATAAATTTTTTGCTGAGCAGGGTTTGAAAAATCAACTACAACTCTTGACTCTTTTTGTTCTTGTTCCGGAAAACATCCAACCAAAATCAATACTAGGAAGCATGCTAGAGCAGAAAGCAAATGCCGAAAAAAACTTTTCCTCATTATAGAATTAGACTTAAATAAAATGGCGATCAATCTTGAGATGCCTCTCTGGCCTTACGTACTGCAATAAAATTTTTGATATAAATAACCATTGCGATCACTCCTGCAATCATCATTATTGCAATTCTAGCCATTGCCAATGTATCCTCCCGGCCAATTGCGCCTTTTAGCGGCATAGCAAGCATTAGAATCAATAAGAAGGTTAAAAGTACAATGATGTGAGCAACTACCTTATTGTCATTCTTGAAAGGAGGAGTCGCGACTAAAAATAATACCCCAAATACGACGGGGATTAAAGCTGTTTTGCTCGGATCAACAGCAGAAAAATATCCCCATAATCCCATGATGACGAGAACTGCTGCATTTAGAATATTGGCCTGATAAGGTTTCATGATCTTTAGTTTAATGTCACCAAAGATGATATTTTTTATTCGGAATTAGGATACGAATTTAAGGAATCTAGAAATCTTCTTCTTCCAAGTCTGAAGTATCCTTGGGCGAACCAAAATCTTCATCTCCAAAAAGATCTCCTCCAAAACTCTCGTCTTCTTCATCTCCAAAAAAACCTTCTCTTTGATCATCGGGAATCGGAGATTCATAAATTTCACAATCCAAGACAATTCCTATATCTCCTGGTGGAATAATAAATCTAGCCTCCTTATCATAGTCTACGGTTTCATCAGCTTCTAACCGCTTAAGAAAGTTAGCATAAAAAGGCCTAGCCATTCTGGCTCCAATTCCATCCGACAATGACAAAAATCGTATCCATCTTTGGTCTCCTCCAACCCAAGTTCCTACTACAAGGTCAGGAGAAATCCCAACGAACCATCCATCTACATAGTCATTAGTCGTTCCTGTTTTTCCTCCCAATTCAGATTTTACTCCACCAAACCCTGCTATTCCCTGCCCCATAACAGCTTTCAACATTTGAAGCATCACATAATTCGAATTAGGGTTTAAAGCCGTTCGCTCCTCTGGTTCTCCTCGGTAAATTACCCTACGGTTTTTATCTTCGATTTTTGTTATAAAATAAGGGCGATTATAAACTCCGTTATTTGCAAAAGTGGTATAAGCTCCCGTTAGTTCCATTACGGTTAGATCAGCCGACCCAAGGCAAATAGAAGGTCCGTGTGGCACTTTCCAAGTTCCATTGCTTCGACGCATTTCGGAATCTAATCCCATATTGTTCACTAAATTTCTTACTGGAGCTACATCCCCCAATTGTTTCATCAGAAAAGTGGATACCGTATTTTTTGAATGCATCAACCCTTTAAACAAGGTATAAGGTTCTCCAGAGTATTCCCCGCTTGCATTGTTTGGAGTCCAATCTTCTTTAAGATGAAAAGTACCTTCTCCAGCATGAATCGTAATTGGAAGGTCATACACTTTGAAGCAAGGAGAAATCCCTTGTTCAGCGATAGCGGTAGCATAGATAAATGGCTTAAAGGTAGAACCTACTTGTCTTTCGGAAGTGACGTGATCGTATTTGAAATATTTGTGATTGACGCCTCCTACCCAGGCTTTCACATGTCCTGTGACCGGATCCACTGCAACGGAACCCAATTGCAATACCATACGATGGTAGCGAATAGAATCCAATGGACTCATAGTATCTTGTCGTTCCATTTGATCGTTGTAGGCAAAAACCATCATTGGAACCTCCTTATCAAAAGTTGCTTTAATTAAGGCTTGAAATTTATTCCATTTAGATTGGAATTTATTCCAAGTATCTCCTCTCATCACTTTTCGATACTTCTTGGCAAGCTCTTTTCCGATATATTTTTGGTCTTGTAATAATTGCAGATACCCTTTTTCGGCTTCTTCTTTTAACATTCGATCAATATCGACATCACGCAATAAGAAACCATCGATACTTTTTGCTATTTCTCTGATCGTCGGTTCTATATGAATTTTTCGAAGATTTTGATACCGTGAGGTTTCTCGAATATCTTTTATTAGTCCAGCTTTCGCTGCGGCGTTCATTGCGATGTTCTCTTCTTCTTCTTTTGCAGGATCATTGAAATCCCAAGGGTCTCCTTTTTTCCAAATTCTTTCAAATTTCTTTTGCAGGACAGTCATGTGCTCAATCATAGCTGCCTCTGCATGCGCTTGAATTTGAGGATCGATAGTGGTGAAAACTCTTAGTCCATCTTGGAAAATATTGTATTTAGAGCCATCGGATTTTTTTACTTCATTTAAAATTCGATTGACCTCCTTCCTAAGTTCCATTCTAAAATAAGGAGCCAAGCCATCATTATGCGTAGATCTTTTGAAGTTGGTCATGTCTAAAGGCAATACCCTCAACGAATCGTAATTTGCTTGAGAAAGCAAATCATTCTTCACCATTTGCTTCAATACCACTTCTCTTCTCTTTTTGGTTCTTTCTGGCCTTCGAATAGGATTGTAGAGTGCTGGGTTTTTTAACATTCCTACAAGCGTAGCGGCTTCTTGTATATTTAAATCATCCTGTGATTTGTCGAAATAAATTTCTGAGGCAGCTTTAATGCCATATGCCCCATTAATAAAGTTGAACTTATTGAGATACATAGCCATGATCTCTTGCTTCGTATAACTCCGTTCTAGTTTTACTGCAATGATCCATTCTTTAAATTTTTGAAAAACTCTTTTTATTCCAGATCCGGCTTTGTTGGTAAAAAGCAATTTTGCTAACTGTTGGGTAATTGTGGAAGCTCCTCCAGCTGAACTTTGCTGAAGCAAAACAGTTTTTATTAAAACTCGACCCAAGCCGGCAAAATCAATTCCGGAATGATCTTCATAGCGTTCATCCTCTGTAGCAATTAGCGCTTTAACCAAATTAGGAGAAAGCTGATTGAATTTAATGGGTACGCGATTTTCGACAAAATATCTTCCGATCACTTCTCCGTTAGAAGCAAATACTTGTGAGGCCAAATTGTTCTTTGGATTTTCTAACTCCTCAAATGAAGGTAAGTCTGAAGAAGAAAGAATGACAAACAAGCCTACAACCGCTAGGACTCCTCCAATAGCCAGAATCCAAAACCATCGAATGATCGTACGATAGGTTTTATTTCTATCTGATTGTGTTTCAATATTATTATTGTCCATAATGACTTAATGATCTACCCGTTGAATGATCTCAAAATTAAAAATAATTGTAATGTATAAGCTTAAAATCGCTCAATTCAACTGGATAGTTGCTGATTTACCTCGAGAATGGCCTTAATAATGGATTGTTCGGCTATATCTTGATTAATAAACGAGGTTCCGGGTTCTTTTAGCATGGTGAAATTAATTTTTCCAAAGCTATTCTTCTTGTCGTTTTTCATTGATTTCACGAGCTCAGGCATAATTGTCTCTGTGATCGGTTTGGGTTGATAGAGTCGCTCAATTAAGTCAAAAATGCCCTGAAAATGTTTATCACTTAGATTTGCGAAGACTTGAGATAATTTAGCTTCGGCCAGCATTCCCCAAGCTATAGCCTCTCCATGCAATAAAGGAGATTCAGTATTTAAAAAAAAGGATTCTATGGCGTGCCCGACGGTATGTCCAAAATTAAGTTTTTTACGTTCTCCCTTCTCAAACGGATCAACCACAACAATATTTTTTTTGATGATTACTGATCGAGCAATCCAATTTTTCCATTCAATGGCTGAAAGGTTTTCTATTTTTTCAATCTCATCCCACTGATCTTTATCTTGAATCAGCGCATGCTTAATTACCTCCGCAAATCCTGATCTAAGTTCGGCCGATGGAAGCGTTTTTAAAAAATCGGGTTGCAATAAAACCATTTCAGGGTTTTGAAAAAGGCCGATACTGTTTTTTACTTCTTGAAAATCGATCCCTAATTTTCCTCCCACCGAAGCATCCACTTGAGAAAGTAAAGTGGTAGGAATTTGAATAAAAGGAATTCCCCTTTTGAAAGTTGCTGCACAAAACCCACCCATGTCTCCAATTACACCGCCGCCTAAATTTATTAGAAGGGCTTTTCGATCAGCGGCTGATTCCAATAATCTTTGCCAAATCAATTGACAAGAATCAATATTTTTAAATTGTTCCCCAGCTTTGATTTCTATTATTTGAAAATCGGGCATCCCCTCGAAATTCAAAGATGGCAGACAATGTTCCTTTGTGTTTTCATCAACGAGAACGAATACTTTAGAAGTAGAATGGGATTCAAAATACTCCAGTAGTGGAGCCGCTAGACTATCGATGTGTATAGAATACTCTTGAAGTTTAATTTCCATTACTGTTGGTTCGGAAGCAGTTCATCCAATTGAGCGTCTAATTTGGTCATAATTTCTCCCTTAATCAATTCTTCTAATTGGAAGAATTCATTTTGCTCATATGTTTTTTGAATTACCCCATTGTTTAGCAAGCTAATCTGATCACAAATGTGGGTAAGTGTTTGCAATAAGTGTGAACTTAAAAGTAATATTTTTCCACTTTTTTTCAATCGAGAAAATATTTCTTGAAATTTCTCATTCGAGGCCACGTCAACTCCACTGAATGGTTCATCTAAAATTAGAATAGGTCGATCTTGAGCGAGTATTCCAAGGAGCGCTAATTTTTTCATCATCCCCGTGGAGTAATCTTGGGCCATGCGATCCAAGGGTAATTCAAATATTTCGTTCCATTGGTCAATGACATAATCCGTATTAGTGATTTTCAACAGCTCCAAATATTCCCTGCCTTTCATAAAAGGATAGAAATAAGGTTTTGTCTTTAAAAAACTCAAATGGTCAGGATTTAATTTTTCTCCTTCAAAGGACAAGGCGCCTCCTTGCTTTGGCAACCATCCATTTAGGGTTCTAAAGAGGGTTGTTTTACCCGAGCCGTTAACCCCGAGAATTCCGTGAATCGAATTGGGCTGTGCCTCAAAGTTTACGTCCTCAAGAACAACTTGATTGCCGTAGCCCGCCTTTAAATTTTTAACATGGAGCATAATATTGCTTTATATTTTTCTTAGCTCGAAAAAAGTAAATCCATAGGTAGACTAATACTACCGGAGCAAAAAATGGAACAAGTGTACAGAGGCAAAAAATGGCCACTGCCAAATCGGATTCGGTTTTAACTCTTGAGGGATGATAGCCAGCATATTTATAAAAAATGGAAAAGGCATTCACCAAATGTCCCATTAAAACCACCAGTAGAAGTAAATACCACAAATCATTGAAAAATAGTAAAAAGGCAATGTACAAAGGGATACAAACCAAAGTGGTCAAACTAACTTGATAGAATATTTTCTTGCTCAAAGTGTTTTTAGCTCCCCGAAAAATTGAAAACAATTCGAAGGCTTCAAAGTCCTTGTACCAACTAGTACTGGTAAAATTTATCAAAATGAGCGCAACCAAAGAAACTGCCGGAGAATGTTTGGCGAATATTAAACCCATCACTATCAGAAAAATAATTAGCCAACCAAATTTTCTAAATCCAATTTTCCACTCAAAGGCTTTTATTGGAATCCAATTAACAGGAAAGTGCAACGCATTTTTAACCGATTCAAATTTAACCTGTGGACTGACGCCTACTACAATGGACAATCCTACCATAACCAATAAATTCATCCAATTCCCAACGAGAAATAAATTCAATAAACCCAAAAGAACAGCAAGTGAAAAATATTCCAAAACAAAAACTGGGATAGGCATAAATCCTAGATGAATGAGGTGTTCCTTGTCTGCCCTACTAAAGTGAATTCCATAAATTAAGGCGAAAAAAATCATGGAGAGATACCAACCTTTCTCGGATTGCGCAAAAATTCCCAAAGAAAGAACTGCTATCAAAGGAAGTCCTATAACAATCAGGACGAGTCCTATTGAAGTCAAGGCACGATAGCCCTGCTTTACTCTTAAACCTAAAATTTTAGTTAGACCTTTCATTTCGTTGGTTCAAAAATGAAGGATTGTTGATAAGAACTGAGTTAAATTAGACAAGCGTTCATAAATCAAGGAAGAAATGCGACATTCTCAGTGCTCCAAGCTTCAGGCTTGGCATCAAACAACTGCTTTACTTCGGCCCAAGTGGATTCAAATAAGATCGAATCTCTATAATTTTGCAAATCCTCTTCTGATTTCCATTGACTAATCGTAAAATATACCGCAGCTTTTTTTTCCCGAACCAACTCCAGAGAATGGCAACCTGAACAAGCTCTAATTTTTTCCTTTTTTTGATCAAAAATCAGTTCGAATTTTTCTGTGAATTCAGGCTTGAAGGTCATTTTGACAATTCGCTTTATCATGCTATTTTTTAAATTCTATTTGAATAATATCATCCCTATTTAAGGACAAAAGGGAAGCCACATTACCCATATTAATGGCGATCATTAGATAGCCCGATTCGTTGAAGATTGCTACTAGTTCTCCGATTGAAGCACCTCCAAAATGTTTTGAAATTTTACTCAGCTCTTCATGTTTTTTGATATTAATAGAGAAGTCCCTATCCTTCCATATACTTTCAAATAAAGTAACATGTAAGTTTGTAATCACATTTCCAAAATGATCGATATGAACTATTGATGCTCTTATTTCATTTGGAGAAATAACGGGTTGTAGAGTCAATACTTCTTTTATGGCATTAAGTGTTTTACCAAATTCTGTTATTGGCTTATTATCAATGAGTTGTTTTACAACTCTGCCCAAAAAATTATTAAAGACAAAAGGGAAATTATTGGAAGTATCCACTTGAATAGCAACACCCGTTCTTTCCTCAAATACTAAGGAAAACAGTCCATTATCAAAACCAAGGAAAAATTGACCTTTCTCTTCCAACATAATCAATTCGCTAAATTGTTCAGGGCTATTATTAACACAAACGACATGAATAGTACCTAAGGGAAAGCTTTTATAGCAATTCTTAAGCTGGTAGGCAGCGTTGACAATATCAAAAGGAGTGATATCATGGGTGATATCAACAATTTGGACTTCAGGACAAAGCCTATGCAAGGCACCTTTGATCGCAGCTTGATAAAAGTCACGATAGCCGTAATCAGTAGTTAATGTGAGAATTGTCATTTTGACAATAAATTTTTATTAATTCGCTTGAAGCTGAGCATCATATTGGCGAAAGTCATAAATTTACTTCAAACAACTAAGCGCTTTTACAAATTTCCTCACTTGTTGAAGAAATTGGTCTAAAAAGAACTTATTTCAATCGTCCAGCGTTATCCAATTACCCAAGAACGGGAAAGAAAGCGCTAAAACATAATTCGTTTGAGTGAAATTAATTTAACTATTGAAGGGGTCAATCCTGTTGACCTTTATGGCGAAAAGAACATAAAACTTAATTTATTCCGACAATCTTTCACAGATTTGAAGATAACTTCCAGAGGGAATTCCATTAAAATCATTGGTGATAAGAAACGAGCTCAAGAGGCAAAGGACAAATTTGAGACTATGGTGAAGTTACTCAGAGAACATGATGAGCTTCCCACTCAAATGGTACAGGATTTACTGAATGGGGGAAATCCCTACGATAATAAGTTATCTGTCCGAAATTCGGACAATACCACCCTGGTACACGGAAGAAATGGGAAGCCTATTAAGGCTAAAACAAGAAATCAAAAGAAATTAGTTGATGCTAGCGAAGTAAATGACGTTGTCTTTGCTATCGGTCCAGCAGGTACAGGAAAGACTTATACCGCAGTTGCCATGGCCATTCGAGCACTAAAAAATAAATTAGTCAAGAAAATAATACTAACCAGACCAGCTGTGGAGGCTGGTGAAAATTTAGGTTTTCTTCCAGGAGATCTAAAAGATAAAGTTGACCCTTACTTGCGGCCACTATATGATGCATTGGATGATATGCTTCCAATTGAAAAGTTGAATTATTTTATGACCAATCGCATTATCGAAATTGCGCCATTGGCATTCATGAGAGGAAGAACCCTAGATAACGCATTTATTATCCTGGATGAGGCTCAGAATTCAACTGGCATGCAAATAAAAATGTTTTTAACCCGATTAGGACCTTCTGCGAAGTGCATTATCACCGGAGATTTAAGCCAAGTAGATTTGCCACGGCATCAAAAATCTGGGTTAAGAAAAGCGCTAGATATTTTACATGGTCTCCAAGGAATTGGTGTGGTCCGACTGACGGCAGAAGACGTTGTTCGTCATCGACTAGTAAAAGATATAATTATTGCTTACGATAAGGCTGATGAAGAACGAAGAATTCAGGATTTGGAAAAAAAAGAAAAAAACAGAGAACTCCCTGGGGAAACAGGCTCCGCTAAATCATAATTTTTTTTTCAAATTATTAAACGAATTTTTTAGTGAGCAACAAAACTTACCACATTTCCCATAATGGAAATTCTCTAAACGGAATTATTCCCTTAGCAGGATCCAAGAGTATCAGCAATAGAGCTTTAATTATCCGAGCACTTTCTGGATCTGATTTTCAAATTAATGGTTTAGCCAGCTCTAAAGACACACAAGTCCTCAATATGTTGTTGAAGGAATCAGCAGATAAATATGATGTTGGCCCAGCTGGAACTTCTTTTCGCTTTCTGACTGCATTTTTAAGTTTGCAACCTGGGACTCAAATACTCACAGGATCAGAACGAATGCTTAAGCGACCTATCGGTCAATTGGTAGAAGCATTAAAAAAAATTGGGGCAGATATAGAATACTTAGGAGAATCCGGTTACCCACCTTTGTTGATAAAAACCTGGGGGAACAAAGCAGTAAATCACTTATCAATTCCTGCTAATATTTCAAGTCAATTTATTTCAGCATTATTAATGATCGCTCCAAAATTGGACAATGGATTAGTACTGACTTTGGAAGGAAAAATTGTCAGTCGTCCTTATATTGAGATGACCTTAGGGCTGATGGAACAATTTGGTGTTTCTCATTCATGGGATGGGCAAGTGATTACTATTGAGCCAGAGGAATACAAACCCAAAGATTTTCAAGTAGAAGCTGATTGGTCTGCTGCTAGTTATTATTATTCAATGGCGGCCATGGATGCTTCTGCGCAAATAGATCTTTTGGGACTCTCCCTTGAGACATGGCAGGGAGATGCAGCGTTGATTCCAATCTATGAAAAACTAGGCGTACAAACCACTGAAATAGAAGGTGGTATTCGTCTTACTGGAGGAAAAGAAAAAGCTCCAATGTTGGAATGGAATTTCCTTAGGTGCCCTGACCTGGCGCAAACTATTTTCGCGAGTTGTGGTGCGCTAAGTATTCAAGGATTATTCTCTGGTCTAGAAACTTTAAAAATTAAAGAGACGGATCGAATTACTGCTATGCAAAAAGAGTTAGGAAAGGTGCAAGTGTGGTTGATTCAAATGCCAGCAAAATTTTCGAAAAAATCCGAGGAAACCTTTTATATGATAGATGGAAAAGCTTCGATAGATAATCCTACGTTTGAAACCTATGATGACCATAGAATGGCAATGGCTTTAACTCCCCTAGCCTATCTTGGAAATATTAATATTGAAGATCCCTTAGTAGTAGAAAAATCTTATCCCGAATTTTGGGACCATATTCAATTGCTCGGATTTGAGGTAGTAGAAAAGTGATGTTAATTTACTAGCCCGAAATTTTGACAATCTTTATTTCGACGCGTTGATTTTTCTGGCGACCTTTCGAACTATCATTACTTGCGATCGGCTTGGAACTTCCATAACCTTTGTATGTTAATCTATTGGATTGGATTCCTTTAGCTTTCAAATATTCCACAACAGATTTTGCTCTTTTTTCTGAAAGGGAAATACAAAAAGATTCTCCACACCTGTTATTAGTGTGTCCCATTATTTCGATGGTAACATCCTGATTTATTTCTAAGAATTCATTGAGCTCATTTAGGATATGATAATTATCAACTTCGATTCGAGAAGAATCAGCAAGAAAGTATACATTTTTTAAAGATAATACCTTTCCATTTCTAAGCTTAGAGCGATCTGACAATTCAGTTAATACTTCGGGTTTAAATTCCTTTTTAACTGGTACAGACGGAGCATTGTAATATACTCTTCTAGTTTCCTGGCTTCTTCCATCTTCAGTGTTGGCGATGATCTGAATTTTATTGATTCTTTCCTTAAAATTGATTTCTGCATTAATATTTTTACTGGTTGGACTAAAAGTAAAACTATGCCTTTTACCATTTACTAAAAAGATCACATACTTCTTAGAAGGAATATTTGCAAAATTTGCGGTGAAGGTGAAATTAGGTTCTTCAACTTGAATTCCATCGCTAACAGGATTTAATATATTTACTATCGGAGGGTTTATTTGACGTTCCACAACTACTTCATCTTCGCAAGAAATTGGAATAATATCACTCATATCATCAATGAGTAAATTTCCATTATAGGGGAACAAAGATGGCGTCCTATAAAAAACCTCCAAATAAATATAGGAATGGGATGAAATAGGTTCAAATCGAAAATTATACTCCTTCCATTCAGAATGCGCAATCAATGGACTTTCTGCCAACAATTCATTTTTTGCACAATAAGTATTGCCTCCATAAATCCTCAACTTTGTAGGATTCGCAAAGTTTTCAATTAGCTCTCTTGAAAACTTCGTACTACTATTATAAATTTCTGAGCGAGCCAAATGTATAGAAAACGTGTAACAAGAATTTGCGACGATAGGAGATCTTAGCCTTTGTGATATACCTTCCCAAGAATCATCTGCACGGACAACCATACCCACGTATGTATCACCATTTTTAGCTTTTTTCGTCACGTCAAAATAACCTGGTTGAATGTCTACAGAAGTTTGTCCTTCATGACTGCAATCCAGCCATCCTGCAGGAGCAGAGCCCAACGGGGTTCCAGCTCTAGGAACAGACTCTAAAGAAGGATTATTGATTTTAATAGGAGTTTTAGAAGGCTGGGCCTTCAATCCAAAATTACTAAAGAGGAAAAATATTAAAAATATAAACCCGCTGATGTTTTTGCTTTTCTTCAAGGACTTTTACTTAATTCCGAAATTGTGCATTTGTAGCAACGTTCAAACGTAGGTAATTTAAGATGATTATGGCAAAGTGAAAATAAATAATAAAGATTAACTTTCTCTTAACCAGTGGGTTTTAAGCAATTTTCCTATTTAAAAGCATTGATTCCGGTTACATCCATACCGGTTATAAGTAGGTGAATATCATGAGTACCTTCATAAGTTAGGACTGTTTCCAAATTCATCATATGCCTCATGATTGGGTATTCGTTAGTAATCCCCATCCCACCATGAATTTGTCTAGCTTCTCTGGCTATTTCTAATGCCATATGTACATTATTCCTTTTTGCCATAGAAATTTGACCTGGTGTTGCTTTACCCTCATTTGCCAATGAACCTAATCTCCAAGCTAGTAATTGTGCTTTCGTGATCTCTGTAATCATTTCTGCCAATTTCTTTTGGGTAAGCTGAAAACCAGCAATTGGCTTTCCGAATTGCTCTCTTTCCATAGAATATCTTAAAGCTGAATCATAACAGTCCATGGCAGCACCGATTGCTCCCCAGGCAATCCCATATCTAGCCTTTGACAAGCAAGACAATGGTCCTTTTAAGCCTTGGACATTCGGTAATATGTTGCTTTTAGGTACTCTTACATCTTCAAAAACTAATTCACCGGTGATAGAAGCCCGAAGTGACCATTTCCCATGTATTTCTGGAGCTGAAAATCCTGGCATTCCTTTATCTACGATAACTCCTCTAATTACTCCACCTTCATCCTTTGCCCAAACGACGGCCATATCAGCAATTGGCGAATTGGTGATCCACATTTTGGCACCATTCAAAATCACATGATCTCCATCTTCTTTAATATTGGTGATCATTCCACTTGGGTTTGATCCATGATCTGGCTCTGTTAAACCAAAACAACCGATAAATTCTCCAGAGCCTAATTTTGGCAAGTATTTTCGCTTTTGTTCTTCTGAGCCAAATCGATAAATTGGGTACATAACCAAAGATCCTTGTACTGAGGCCATAGATCGGATTCCTGAATCTCCTCTTTCCAATTCTTGCATAATGATACCATAGGCAATTTCATCCATTCCTCCTCCTCCATACTCCTCTGGTAAACTAGGACCAAAAGCACCTATATCAGCTAATCCCTTGAACAAATGTTCTGGACATACAGCTCTATTGGAATAATCTTCTATAATTGGAGAAACTTCCTTTTTCACCCAAGTTCGTACCGCATCTCTGGCTAACAGGTGATCTTCTGACAATAAGGCATCTACGCCATAGTAATCATGTCCTTGAAATCTATCTTCTTTGGCTCCTTTTGACATTTTTTCTTTAGTTAGGTTAGGGCACAAAAGTAAATATTATCAGAACCTATTGCCACATTTTGTCTTGATAGCGAGGATTTTTTACACAATCTTGTACATTGCCAATCAAATTGTACTATTTCCACTAAAATTCGAACGCTTATGGGGCTCATTGCCATTGAAAATGTTAGATTTTTTGCACACCATGGCGTGTATGAGGAAGAAAAAATTTGTGGAAATGAATTTGAAGTCAACGTATATGTGGAAGTAGATTTGGATAGTAGCACTCGGATGGAAGATCTTAGTCAAACGCTTAACTATGAGACGATTTTCCTTTGTTGTAAAAAGGTGATGGGACAACCCCAAGATTTGCTAGAAACAGTATGCATCGATTTGGTCAAATCATTGAAGGCGCATTTTCCAGCATTAAGGTCAATAAAAGTGAATATTCGAAAATTCAACCCTATGCCTGGTGAGAGAGTGGGATCATCCTTTATTGAGATTGAAGAGAATTTTAAAAGTAAATGCTCAGCATGTGGTAATTCCTTCTCCTGCTACAAAGACAATACTTGCTGGTGTTTTGACCAAGAATTGTCGGAAGAAACGCGTAAAGTACTGAAAGACAAATACAAAGGATGCCTTTGCCCAGAGTGCTTAAAACAATTTACTGTCAAAAAATAGGAAAGTTTTAACAGTTTTTTAGACCTAAAAATCGTTTTCAACGTAGATATCAGAACAAATTTATCAAACAAACCCAAACTCATGATTAAAAAAATAGTATTCCTCGTTTGCCTAATTAACCTGACCGCTTGTACAGAATTACAGCAATTAGCAGGAGAATTACTTGCAGAAGGAGGAGGAGGTCTAAGCCAATTAGATATTGGAAATGGGCTCAAAGAGGCATTAACAATTGGTATTTCAAAAGGAGCAGACAAGCTTAGTTTGAAAGACGGATTTTATAAATCGGCCTACAAAGTATTGCTACCAGCAGAAGCGCAAAAGGTAACTTCCAAACTTCGAAATGTGCCACTTTTTGGAAATGTAGAAGCTGTTATTTTAGAAAAAATAAATAGAGCTGCTGAAGATGCCGCGAAATCAGCCAAACCTATTTTTATCTCCGCGATAAAGGAAATGACTTTTCAAGATGCCACTTCTATTTTGATGGGAGAAAAAAATTCGGCCACTACTTACTTAAATAAGGCTACCTACAATAAGCTATATCAGCAATTCACTCCAGTAATTGTCAGATCATTAAATAAATTTAATGCGATTGACTATTGGGCGGATGCCGTAAATACTTACAATAAAATTCCATTTGTTGAGAAAATGAATCCAAAGTTGGATGACTATGTGGCTCAAAAAGCCTTGCTAGGATTGTTCTCAATGGTAGAGAAAAAAGAATTGGACATTCGCAAAAATGTAGGATCACGTTCTACAGATTTGTTGAAAAAGGTATTTGCAAAACAGGACATTTAATACTTAGTATTTAAAATAAAAAGGGATGAATAAGTAAACTTATTCATCCCTTTTTATTTTGCGAAAATGGTACTAAGCTTCGACTTCCTGTTTTTTCAAAAACTCCATCATCCAAGCTGTAGTAACAGATTTTGGTCTTTCCAATGGGAAACTTAAGGCTCTTGACCAACATAGTTGGCTAAGCACTCCAAGCGCTCTGGATACTCCAAATAATACAGTATAGAAGCTGTATTCCTTTACTCCATAATGCACTAAGATTGCTCCGGAATGGGCATCTACATTAGGCCAAGGATTTTTCACTTTTCCTAATCCCTTCAAAATTGGAGGAATCACTTCAAAGCATTTCCATACTACCTGTATCAGTTCAGAATCTTTAATATACTCTTCCGCAAAACGCTTTTGTGCGATAAACCTTGGATCTGGTTCTCTTAAAACAGCATGCCCATATCCTGGAATAACTTGACCGGCAGCAATGGTGCTATTTACGTAATCAACAATTTGTGATTTCGTTGGAGATTTTGTTCCCAATGTGTCAAGCATTTTAAATATCCACTTGATCACTTCTTGATTAGCTAGTCCATGTAAAGGACCAGCCAAGGCATTCATACCACCTGCGAACGATAGATATACATCACTCAATGTTGATCCAACTAAGTGAGTTGCGTGAGCAGAAGCATTTCCTCCTTCATGATCTGCATGAATAGTTAAGTACAATCGCATAAGATCCTTGAAATCCTCTCCTTCAACGCCTAACATATGTGCAAAATTAGCTCCCCAGTCCAAAGAAATATCTGGAGTAATATGTTTGTTGTTGTGGTAAGTTCTTCTATAGATATATGCCGCAAGTCTCGGTAATCTTGCGACCAAATTCATGGTATCCTCATAGGTGGCATCCCAATACTCACTTTTTCTCATTCCTTCCGCATACCTCCTGCTAAATACCGATGTAGATTGCATACTGGTGATCGCAGTTACAAATTGAGTCATTGGGTGAGTGTCTAGTGGTAGACTGTCCAATACTTTGAAGGTATGATCTGGAATGTTTGATCTATTGATCCATTGGTCGGTCACCCACTTGGTCTCTTCCTCAGTGGGAATTTCTCCAACTAGCATCAACCAAAACAATGCCTCGGGTAATGGTTGCTTCCCTTTTCCTTGCGGTAATTTTTCTCTTAACTCAGGAATGGAATAGCCTCTAAATCGAATTCCTTCATTTGCATCTAACTGGGAGGTCTCCCAGATCATGCTCTTAACTCCTCTCATGCCTCCGAAAACCTGCTTAAGGTTCACCTCATCAACTTTTCTTTGGCCATGCTCTTTTAGCAAAGCTTTGACTTCAATTCTTAGTGCAGCACTCTTTTCGTGAAATTTTTGTTTTAGTGGATCCATTCTTATTTTTAACTCAAAGATTTAGTATTACTTGGATAACGGTGAAATGCAACTAAATGTTAGCATTTTGGTGCTCAAAAGTAATATTTTTTTATGATTGTGATTATTAGGGTAACAGGAGATTTTGATTTTTTGTTTACGCGAGCATTTTGGAATAATGATAGATGGAACTAGCTTTGTGCAATGTTAATGATCCGAGACATTTTGGTAAGCGATGATCTGTTAGACCAAGAATTCATGTGCAATTTGGACGCATGCAAAGGAGCTTGCTGTTGGGAAGGGGATTATGGTGCTCCGCTTTCGGAAGAAGAAATTCAAACTATTACAAATGATTATGAGGCTATTGCACCTTTTTTAACTGAAAAAGGAAAATCCCTAATCAATGAAAAAGGCTTGGCGGTCTTTTATCCTGAGCCAAAATTTACTGGAACTCCTTTACAAGAAAGCGGGGCCTGTGCCTTTATGACTTGGGAAAATGGAATTGCGCAATGCGGAATAGAACAAGCTTATAAAGCGAAGAAAACAACTTTAAAAAAGCCAATCTCTTGTCATTTGTATCCTATTCGGATAACTGAGGAAAAAGAACTGGGATTTTCTGCAATGAATTACGACAAATGGGATATTTGTGAAAAGGCTTGCGAAAAAGGGAAAAAGCATCAAATTCCTGTATATCAGTTTGCAAAAGAGGCAATTATCCGAAGATACGGAGTCGAATTCTACGAAGAATTGGATGCAGCGGCTAATCATACCAAAGAATCCCGGTATTCCTAGCACAGACTGTCCTTTTTTTTGATTTTCACTACCAAACAGCGTACCTTTGCGGAGCTTTTTCAAAAAGGGTCAAAGTATGCGAAAATTTAGGCTGTAACATTTGCCTCCATTCTCGGTAAAAACCCTTAACTATTTATTCATCTGCTCTGCTTATCATTTTCTTAAATAAGCAGTCATAAAATTCGAAGTAGCATGGCGCTAATCGGAAAAATTCGAAACAACAGCTGGTTGTTAATTATAATGATTGGACTTGGACTTGGGGGTTTCCTCCTAATGGATATGACCAGTCAAGGAAATGGCCTCTTTGGTGGCGATCAAAATTCCTTGGGTACTATTCAAGGGAAGCCAATAGATGCCAAAGAATTTTTTCAAACTGAAGATGTTCTTTATGCAGGTGCTTCTACCGACATTTATAGCAGACGTACTTCTCTTTGGAATTATTTCCTAGAAAATGAAATTGTGAAAGATGAATCTTCGAATTTAGGCTTAGCCATTACACAAGAGGAATTCGATGATTTACAATTTGGTAATAATTTGTCTCCGATCATTTCTGGAAGTTTTACAAATCCACAAACTGGACAAGTTGATAGAAATCAATTATCTCAGATTAAACAAGCCATTGAAACCAATAATATCCCAAACCCTCAGTTTATTTCCTATTGGAGAGAAATTCAAAAACAGGTAAAAAAGGATGCCCTTCAAACTAAGTTGACCAATTTAGTAAGCAAAGGAATGTATAGCCCTAGTTGGATGGTGGAACAATACTCCAACGATCAAAATGCAAAAGCTGATTTTGCCTATGTTCGGGTAGGATACGATCAAATAGATAATTCAGAATTGAACTTAACGGATGCTGACTATAGTTCTTACTTGAATGCTAACATGGGGAAATATAGTAAAGATGAAGAAACAAGACAAGTTGGATATGTTACCTTCAACATAAAGGCCTCTGCACAAGATTCTGCTGACATAAGAGCTAAACTTTCTTCCGAAGCTAATATATTAAGAAACACTCCATTAGACTCTGTTCAATACTTCATTTCTACTAGAGCTGGAATTCTTTCAGATGCCTATTCGCCTAAATCCGAATTAGATAAAATGGCTGCTGATGCACTTTTTGATGCCGATGCAGGAACAGTATATGGACCTTATAATACTGGAAGTCACTATCAAGTAGCTAAGTTGATAGACAAAAAAATGATTCCTGATTCAGTAGAATCAAGACATATATTAATAAATATTGCTGACCCAGCTGTCAAGTTCGCTGCAAAAGCAAAGGCAGATTCTATAGTTGCGGTTCTTAATGCTGGAACCACCTCTTTCGATAGCTTAGTAGTTAGACATTCAGATGATCAAGGCTCTGTTACAAAAGGTGGAAAATATGACTATGTAGCTCAGAACACCATGGTTGCTCCTTACAACAACTACATCTTCTTTAGTGGAAACAAAGGGGAATATGGGGTTGTTGAAACTCAATTCGGTTTTCACATCATTGAAGTCTTAAATAGAAAATACATTACTAAAGAGCTAGGAGCTAGAATAGCTTATTTGAAGTCTCCAATCATTCCTTCTGCTCAAACTCAAAAGGAAAAGTACAAAGAGGTTGGTCAATTTATTAATACCAATAATACCCTTGATGCCTTAAGGGCAGCCGCTGAAGCTGATGTTAATTTAGAGTATAATTCCAGCCTTCCGGTTGCTAAAAATGATTTCCTAATTGGAACTTTGGGCTCAGGACAATCAACTAGAGATTTGATCAAATTTGTGTTTAAAGGATCATCAGAAATAGGTGCTGTTTCCACAGATATCTATACTTTCAGAGATCCTGTTGAGAACTACGACAACAAATACATAGTTGGAGCTTTAGAGAAAATTATTCCTGCTGGAAATCCTAGTGTGGCTAACATTAAAAGTCAAATTGAAAATGATGTCATCAACGCAGCAAAAGCTAAAATTCTAAAATCAAAAATAACTGGAACAGATTTAGGCGCTATCGCTAGTCAATT